>CAZLHW010000444.1:0-3728 GCA_964559085.1 uncultured Acidobacteriota bacterium
AGTCCGAGGCTGCTGATGGGCCTCAGTACCGAAATGCTTACGCCTCCCCTTGCGGAAGCGCTCCGGATGCCCGGGCGTACGGGATTGCTGGTTCTGGGTGTGGCGCCGAATATGCCCGCAGAAAGAGCCGGCGTCCGCGTGGGGGACCTCATTGTCTCCATCGACGGCCAGCCGATCCTGGATCCTGCAGGCTTTGCCACCTTTCTGCAGACGCACGCTTGGGGGACACAATCCGTCCTCAATATCCTTCGGCAAGGAACCGAGGTCACCGTCCTTGTCCGGCTCCGCAACCGGTAAATTGCAACCCGGCTCATCCCCTGTTCACTATGCCCGGATACATGCTTTGTGCATACGGCGGCAGAGCGATAAACGATTCACCTGCGACCCGAACCTATCCGGAGTTATCGGATCAGTATCCGGGAATCAATCCGGATCCAGGGATCGGCGGGCGAGGCCGTGGAATTTCGAATTCCGATAAGGTGATACAAACCCGAAGCGCTTTTCGCGCTGACAGGGAGCTTGGCGACGCGGTTTCTGTCCAGAATAAGTCTTTTCTGCGGTTGCTGCAGATATCCGTTGATGGTGTAGAGCAAATCGACGGCCGAAGGCACATTGCCGGAAAAGTGCAGGTAAAGCGTGTCCCCTTTTGCCGCTACCTCGGAGCTGAGGCCCACACGCACCCCGGGAAGGTCTTGAAACACGGGCGCCTCGGATGATTGCGGTTCGAGAATATTCCGCGCGGGACTCATTTCTGTAACAGTCTCGCAAAGAGCGGCGATCTCGCGGGTCGAATGAATCACCGGCCGACAGGATGACTCGTTAAGTTTCACGTCGAAGGCGCCCAGCTCCCTGCGCAGCGTTTCCCTGTCCTGCTTATCGGCAATCAAAACACGCGTGTGTTTTGCCTCATACTTCGACAGCATTCTCTTGATCTTATTGTCCAGATGCGCGTTCTGTCCGGGCGTGTAAAAGTTGGATGAAATCCGGATGAAACGCGTTTCCGGAGGGAAACCGGGAATGATAAAAGACGTCGCTTCCATTCCGCTCATTATTACGACGCTTTTCTCCAGAGCCTCAAGCTCCGGGATCTCCACCTTCAGGAAATTATCATCAAACTTCTGTCGCCCGAAATCGGCCGGGATCATGCAAAGGCAGATCAGCGCATCGATCAGCAGGGAGCCAAGGAGAATCCGGAATCTGGTTTTAACGAAATAACCCAAGGCGAGGGCCAGGAACGCAGGGGAGATCAATTCCAGAACGATCAGATACCGATAAACCGAAAACTGGTTTTGCCACAGAATGTAGGAAGCGGCGCAAAACAGCGTGAGAGGCGGAAGCATGGAACACGTTTTAGGCCTGTCCGTGTTCTTCTTGCCGGCCGTGTTCAGGGATCGAAGGGAGCGCAGCAGGCCGGAAAGCGCCATGAGGACAACGGCGATATAGCATAAAGCGAGCCTTATATCGCGAAATGCGATTTCGCTGGCAAACGAATTCCTGCGAGTGAAAAAGAACGGATAGAACCATTTCTGCTGCTGGTTTCTCGGGAAAAACCTGGCATCGGTTAAATTGACAGTATCATAGAACGGCGATTGAAAGATGTGATTCATGTAAGGGAAAACAGGATTCTGATATTCACGCCACAGGCTGTATCCCCAGTATCCATAAACCGCAACAAAGGCTGCGCCCATAAAGGCAAAGAAAACAATCAAGGGGCGAATGCGGCGATGGGCAAGGATCAGGACGGCCGACAGGGCGAAAGCAATCGCGGCGACATAAATGGCGACCGTAAATTTAAGTCCCAGTGCGGCGCCCAGCAGCGTGCCGGCGATTGCGAGACGTGTATTCGAAGTCGGAATGGAGGCTGCATGCAGCGCCAAATGGCGAAAAATCAGCAGGATCCCCGTCAGTACGAAAAGGCTGCTCAGGTTGTCTCCGAATGTGGTCCCGAGTTCCAGGATAAAAGTCGAGCTGAAGCATCCCGTTACGGCGTTGGCGAGGCTTATCAGATAACGAAACGGATCGGGCCACTTTCGAAAAAGGACCCGCGAGATCTGGAAAACGAGGTAGAAGTTGAGGCTTTGAAGCGACGCCAGAATAATGGCGGCCACAATGCCGGGGAGATGCGCCAACAGAAGATAGCTGAAGACGTGCTGAAGCGGATTAAAAAAGCTTTGCACCTGGGCCGGAGCAAAGTCATAGTGCAGAGGCTTGGCCAGAAAGGCAAAGCCGCTGTAAAAATGGTAATTCATTACGTCCCAGTTGCAGTCCTGCCCGAGAATCAGGGCTGTATAGACGGCGAGGAGCACGCCAAGAACCAGAATAATCCAGTGCTTTTCAAACCCCCGCTCCCCTTCGGGCGGATTTTCTTCGGCTCTCAAACAGAGGTTTCTGAATGCGGTCAGGAATCGTCTCACTTCCCATTACCTATTATGAGATTCGGGTCCGGAAGACTATATCCCATGAACCCGTCCTCTGCCAGATGAGATGATAGGTTTCGGAATTTTATGCGGGATTAGGGATCCGGGCCGCAGAAGAAAGGGTCTCTGTGTTTCGCGGACATTGACGGGCCCCGTTCAAATATACTGGATTTACTTTCGCGCGGCATTTCCTAATTCTCGGACACGCTCCTCGCTTTCACGCATCTCGAATGCTTTTATAACGAAATGCCTTTGCAGCAAGTTCTGTTATAACGGCACTCTTTTATTCGTGCATCGAAGGGGATTCTTTGCAGCTGCGGGGAGCGGAAGCGCTTTCCCCTCATGCCCTATTACTGGAACGGTCTGTCAAAGTGAGCTAGGATTCCCGATAAGGAGGTTCGGTCATGAGACGGAATTTCAGATTTGAGAGTCCGCGCGCGCTTGGCGCGATCGCCTGCGTGATGTTTTTCTGCTTTGTGTGGACGCCGGGAGCATTTGCTCAACGCACTGAATTGAAACCGGGCAGAAATTTCTACACGCCGCAACAGGACATCGAGCTTGGACAGACTGTTGCCAGAGATGCCGAGAAGAAACTTCCTATGCTGAACAATCAGCGCGTGGATGCCTACCTGAACCGATTGGGAAAAAGATTGGCGGAGGCCGCTCCGGGTGAAAGATTTCCGTATCAGTTTAAGGCCGTCAATGATGCCAGTATCAATGCATTTGCTCTTCCCGGGGGATTTCTCTATATCAACCGGGGCACGATCGAGGCGGCGGATAATGAGGCCCAGCTCGCCGGAGTTGTCGCCCATGAGATTGCGCATGTCGCGCTCCGGCACGGGACGAACCAGGCCAGCAATGCGCAGTTGGCGCAGACGCCGCTGGCGATACTGGGCGCTATTCTCGGCAACAGATCCACCGGCGCCGCTCTTGCGCAGATCGGGGGTGAGTTTCTTGCCAGTTCGGTGCTGCTGAAATATTCTCGTGATGCGGAACGCCAAGCCGATCTGATGGGCACCCAAATTCTGTATGATTGCAACTATGATCCGAATGCCATGGCCGCCTTTTTTGAAAAGCTGGATACCGGAGGCCGGGGGACGGATTTCTTCAGCAGCCACCCCAATCCGGATAACCGAATGAAAAATATCAGAGTGGAGATAGGCAAGCTGGGCCCGCTGCCCCGAAACATGATCAACGATTCCAGCGAGTTCCGCAGCATCCAGCAATATATCAAGTCCTTGCCGCCTGCTCCCAAATCCGGGGAAAGTCAAAACCGGAGTTCCCGGTCCCAGGAATCGATCCGCCGTCCGG
>CAZLHW010000445.1:0-3712 GCA_964559085.1 uncultured Acidobacteriota bacterium
AGAATTCCGTCAGCCTGAAAGGCCGGAAGAAAGATAGCTCCGGGCGCAGCCCGGAGATACGAGAAAGGGCGGGATGCGAGCCCGCAACCGGGGGTTCCCCTCGCTGTGTGCGGCAGCTCGGTTAACGCCCGGCTGTCTTCCTATAGCCGCTCCGCGGCTGCAACAATTCCGCATCCCGCTTTGCAGGGCTGCTCTGGGAACGACTCGAGATTGGTGGGGCTGGATTAATATCAAATCACTAGCCAGGAGACAGAGAATGCGTAAGCGCAATCAGTTTCTGCAGACAAGCGAGCGCTTTGCCCGATTGAACCGATTCCCGGGCCAGTTGAATGCCTTCGCGCAGGCTGGAAGCTTTTCCACCCACGACGAGGCCGGCGGCGGCGTTCAGAAGCACGACATCCTGCCTTGTCCCCCCCTTGCCGGAGAGAATATCGCGGATGATCTCAGCGTTCTGTTGCGCATTGCCGCCTTGTATGGCGCTAATGGGAGCGCGGGGAATGCCGAAATCCTCCGGCGTCACATAGTAGGTGTGAACTTCGTTCCCGCGCACCTCCGAGATCTTGCTTTCGCCGCTTATGGTTATTTCGTCGAGGCCGTCCGAACCGTGAACAACAAACGCGCGTTCCGTTCCAAGCTCGCAGAGAACCTGCGCCATGATCTCAGTCAGATCTTCGTTATAAACGCCAAGGACCTGGGCCGTAGCGCGCGCCGGATTGCAGATGGGGCCCAGCAGATTGAAGACAGTGCGTATTTTCATCTCGCGGCGCGCCAGGATCACGTGCTTCATCGCGTCGTGAAGAAGCGGGGCATACAAAAAGCCGATCCCCGCTTCATCGATGCAGCGGCCAACGGCCTCCGCCGGCAGGTCAATACGGATCCCCAATGCTTCCACTACATCCGCGCTGCCGCAAAGGCTCGAGACGCTCCGGTTGCCGTGCTTGGCCACGCGAATGCCTGCACCGGCGACTACAAATGCCGTTGCCGTGGAAATATTGAACGTGCCGCTTGCATCCCCGCCCGTACCGCAGGTATCGACCAGCATTTCGCGGTCGGTGCCGGAAAAGGCGGCGCCGACGGCGGCTTTGCATAAAACCGGAGAGGCCTTCGCCCGCATCACTTTTGCAAACCCGATCAGTTCTTCAACGGTTTCGCCCTTCATGCGCAAAGCGGTTAGAAACGACGCGATCTGGGCATCGGTCGCTTGGCCGGTCATAATCTCGTTCATAAGCGATTCCGCTTCAGAACGATTGAGGTGCAGCCCTTCCACAACTTTTCGAATACCATCCGTTATGTGCATGCGAAGGAGTATATCCGGACAGGGAAAAAAACTTAAACGAAAACCTCAGGCCGCTGCATCCTTAACACAGTTTAAAACCAAAGACTCACAATAGTTAAGAGACTGCAGTATTGCTGCCGATTAGATAAGGGGATTTTATATGACGCCGCAGCCCGGTTTTGATTCCAGACAGGGTTTCAGCTTGGTTGAAATGATGCTAGCTCTGAGCACAATTGCCATCGGACTTCTTGCCGCGAGCCAGTTGCTGTACGTCGCGTCCGCATCCAACTCGCTTGCCCGTGCAAAAAGCACGGCGATACTTGCGGCACAGGACACGATGGAATCTCTCGGCGCTCTCTACCGGCGGAATCCCGCTGTGCCGGACCTTTCCCTCGGAGAGCACGGACCTCGAAGCTTCGAGGTGAGAAATCCGGCAAACGGAGCCGTTTTGAATCGATACGCTATCCGTTGGGTAGTAGAAACCCTATCGGATCCGCGCCCGGGCAAGATTCTTCAAGCCCGAAGCGTAAGGACGACCGTAACGCCTGTCACCGAGGATGGGAAGTCCAACAATAAAGCCGGAATGAATAAAACGCTGAGCCTTGTCACCGTCTTCTGCCAGGATATGCCATGAGCCGCCGGAGCCTGTATCTTGAAGAAGACCGGACTGTATCCAAACGGCCGGGGAATTCGTGCGGCTTTTCGCTGATTGAACTGCTGTTGACCCTGTTGGTTCTTTGCGTCGCGTCGGCCGCCGTCTTTGGCGTGCTGACGGACATCCAGCAGGCAGCCGGCTATCATTCGGAGATCCAATCAGTCTTGATTAATACTCAGATCGCGATGCATACGGTGCAGCGCTGCATCCGGCAGGCCGGCAACGACCCCTTTCGCAGCGGCCTGACGGGGATCACGATAATCGGCCCCCAGGAGATGCGGCTTCAGTCGGATCTGACGGGATCCGCCGGGCCGGGGAATCCGGACAAGGGGGATCCCGACGGAGACACGCAGGATGCCGGAGAAAGTGTGACGATCCGATTTAACAACCGAACGCGATCACTGGAAATCGTGCCGGAAGGCGCTTCCGCCCAAATTATTGCCGGCTCTATTTCCGGGCTGAACTTCACATATTACGATGCGGACGGGAACCCGACTGCAACAGGAGCCGATGTGCGGAAGATCGGTATTTCGATTGCCGGAGCAAGCCTGAAGCCCGACCCGCGGACCGGTCAGGTTTTCAGCATACAGCTGAAGAGCGAAATTCAGGTCCCCTCCTGATGAAAATGTTCAAAAAGGTGAGGCATGTTACAATTGTTTTGGAAAAAATATCCGATTCTGATATTCCGGGAGGAACGGAAACGAGGTGCATTCATGAAAAAACCAGCCGCGCTTTTGCCTATGGCTTTCTTCATCGCTTTTATTTCAGCAGCCCATGCGCAATCGCTGGCCGATCTGGCCAAACAGGAGAAGGAAAGACGGGCGGGAATAAAGGAAAGTAGAGTAATCACGAAAGAAGAAGCGGAAAAATACAGGACTTCTGAACCCGAACCTGCCGCTCCGGAGAAATCGTCCGGCGATGCCGATGCATCAAAAACCGAGGGAGAACCCGCGAAAGCGGCGCAAGCCGCCAAGGCCGATCCCGATGAACCCACCGATTTTGAAGGAAGGCCGGAGAGCTTTTGGCGTAAAACCATGGCCGAAGCCCGGCAGAAGGTCAAGGATCTCAAAAACGAGGCCAATGCCCTGCAGTTGACGATAGCAGACCTGCAGACCAAGTTCTACAACATGGACGACGGATTTAGAAGGGAAACGATACAGCGCGAGCTTCAGAAGACTTATTACATGCAGGATCTGAACAAGGAAAATCTCAAAAAGGCAGAGGATGCGCTCCAGGCCCTGGAAAATGAAGCCCGCAAAAGCGGCGCGCTCCCCGGCTGGATTGAGTAGCACGATGCTTTGAGATTCAGACCGTACGCTGCTGTTTTTGAATGACGCCACGGATTTCCCAGACACAGAAACCTTATCGGGGCAGTTCGTGGCGCCTTTTTATTTGGGTGCCACCCCGGAGGGTAAACCATGCAACTGAAGAAATTTGGAAAGCTGCGGAGTGCTTGTCCTGCCGGCTGCTCCCGGTGGCAACCATCCTCAGCAAATTTCCTTCCCTGACTGTAAGGGATAGCCGTTGATTTTCAGGGAACAATGTCAGGAGTGGGAATTCAAATTCTTAAAGAATTGTTTACACCCGAGCGGACACGCTCCTGGCGCTTCACTTAAGCTTTATACCCAAACTGCAGCCGACGGCAGATCTTCGCCTTCCCCTTTTGGATCCGGCCCAAACACTTGCGTGGTGCTTGCATTTAAAGCCTGTTATTTCTGCGGACGGGAATCTCTTCCACTTAATCCGGGAGCAGCCGCCCCCAAGCTTGAAGGGTTTTGCTT
>CAZLHW010000446.1:0-3711 GCA_964559085.1 uncultured Acidobacteriota bacterium
GGGCAAAGGGGGCATGGGGCACTTGATGAGGCCGGCCAGCGCCGCTGCCAGCGGCGTCCGCGGCGTGCTGACCGATCCCCGTGAACTGATGCCGTAATCCGACCCGTTAGAAAGGAATTGTTATGAAATCGTTTGGCGGCCCGGTGCTTCTGCTCGATCGGGCGGATATCAATACCGATGAAATTATTCCTGCGAAATATCTCACGGAAACGAAGAAGGAAGCGCTGAAACCTTATCTGCTTGAGGATTTGAAACTCGACGGGTTTGATGTTCACGGCCCCTGGAGAGGCACGGCCCGCGTTGTTGTCACGCGGGCAAATTTCGGCTGCGGCTCCTCGCGGGAACATGCCCCTTGGGCTTTCGAGGTGAACGACATCACCTGCATCATCGCCGAAAGCTACGCCAGAATTTTCCGCCAGAATATGTTTAATGGGGGCATGCTGGCGATTGAACTGGCGCCGGCGGTCATTGATGAAATTTTCGCCCTGGGCAAAAATGAAGCGCTCCATTGCGCGGTCGATATGGATACCAGGACGCTCTCATTTTCCTGGACGGGTGGGAGCCGGCAATATCCATTCACGCTGAGCGGTTTTGATGAGGCCCTGGTCCGCGCCGGCGGCTGGGTGGAATTCGCCGACGCGAAGTATTAGGATCCGAAGCCTTCGCGCTTCAAAATTCATGGTTGCCGGTCATGAAAAACCGCCGAAACTATTATCGCATTCTTCAGGTGCAGCCGGATGCGCCGACGGAAATCATCCGCGCAAGTTATCGCACCCTGATGCGCGAAATGAAAAAGCATCCGGATTTGGGCGGCAGCACCTGGGATGCCGAAGTGCTGAACGAAGCGTACGAAACGCTGAGCAATCCGAAAAAGCGGGCGGCCTATGACGAAGAGCTGTTTGTCCGATACACCAAACAGACAACCTCCTATTCCAAGCCGCCGGTTGCTCCGTTGCTCTGCCCCATTTGCAAGCGGCCGCTCACGCGAAAAGCGAGACCGGGAGAGCTCTGCCGAACCTGCCAGACTCCGTTGCGGTCAGAGGATTCTCCGGGACCCGAAACAGTGTTGCCCCGCTCGATCGATCGCATTAAAAAAGAGCAGCAGATACACTATTACGCCACATGGCCCGGGAAGCCGCTGCAAGGGAGGATGGTGGATTTTTCGCCCAAGGGCATGCGCTTCCTCTGCAACGAAAGACTCGAGCCGCAAACCGTTCTTAAAATCAGCAGCAGGCTCTTCGAAGCGTCGGGCACCGTGACCAATGTGTGTGAAGAGACATGGGAAGGGAAAAAGTGTTTCGCCGTCGGAGTCTGCTTTCTCGCCGTGCGGTTTGAAGATTCGCGCGGTACGTTCCTGTCGACATCGGCATGAAGTTGATTCGGAATTCGAGATTGATATTCTTTTGCCGTCTGGCGCCTTCTCCTTGTGCCACACCGAGCGATGGGTCGAAAAGCTTCTTGCCGCCCTTCGCGGGGCTGGAATTGCTTGTACACTCCCTTCTCCGGGCTGGCGCCCGGAGCTATCTATCTAAAGGCCCTCCGGGCCAGGCTTTCCATCATAATAACCCTCCGGGCCGGCCCCGCTTGGCAGGGAAACATTCCAACAGATACCAGTCCCCGGCGTTGTTGAGACAGACAATGTGCCGTTGCCCCGGCAGGGGCAGCAGATAGATAGCCAGGGGTGAAGCGCAGCGAACCCCTGGTAGGAAATGACTTGGGCCGGAGCCCTGAAGGGGCGAAAGACAGGCTCCCTTCTCGTCTCCGCTTTCCCGCCAACCCGCAAATTACAGCTTTCTAATCGCCCTTCCGGTGGTTTATCCTGGACTAGCGCAACAAGGCGCATGGAGGAATGGGGATGGCCGAGACTAAATACGGAAAATACATCATTACAGACATGAACAAAGAGCCCGATGCTCTCGGGACGCGCGTCTATTGTCTGCACGGCGGGGTTTTCGAGGGCGCTCCGTACGTGGACTGCGCATGGTTCTGGCCGCAGTCGCACGAAGTTGTCGTTGGCGACAAGGGCCATACCCATGACTTTGGGGAGGCGGTTACCTTTTTCGGCTCCAATCCCGAGGATCCGACCGACCTGGGCGGCGAGATCGAATTCTGGATTGAAGACGAAGCCCACCGCATTACCAAAAGCTGCGTGATCTTTGTTCCGAAGGGCCTCCGCCACTGCCCGTTGATTCTCAAAAAAGTAACCCGGCCCATCTTCCACTTTGCCACGGCCACGGATGAAAAGTACCGCGGGCCGCATGCGATGTAGATCTTTGGCCGTGCCGATTCCACATGGGACTTCTTCATTGCAGAGCGCAGGCGGGTGGACACCGTGCAGGGTTCCGTGGTACCTTACGACGCTGTCCGATCCCATGTGCGCCTGTAGCTCAGGTGGATAGAGCAACGGTTTCCTAAACCGTGGGCCGCAGGTTCAAGTCCTGCCAGGCGCATTCCCTCGCCATGAACGGCTGCAGAATCAAGCCGGCTATTCCGGAAAAACGGAATCCAGCACTTCGCGCACCTTTAAGCAAAGGCTCTGAACCGTAAACGGTTTCTGGAGGAAGGCAACGTCTGCATCCAAAATGCCATGGTGCACAATGGCATTATCCGTATACCCCGAAACAAAAAGAGTCCGGATTCCCGGTCGCGAGGCGGCGATCTGCCTGGAGAGATCCCGGCCGCTCAGACCGGGCATAATAACATCCGTGATCAGCAAGTGGAGTTGCCCTTTGTGTGTACGCGCAATATCCAGCGCTTCCGCTCCATTCGATGCTTCCAGCACCGCGTAGCCCCGCTCGCGCAGGATCCGGCAGGTGAGTCCCCGCACGGCCGGTTCGTCCTCTACGACAAGAACGGTCTCTGTCCCGGGAAGGTCCTGTGTCTTTTCCGTGTCCGTCGGCAGCTCTTTTGCCTCGCCTTCCACGCGGGGCATGTATATTTTAAAAGTGGTTCCTTTTCCCGGTTCGCTATAGACCCATATAAATCCGTTGCTCTGTTTCACAATCCCGTAAACCGTCGACAGTCCCAGTCCGGTCCCTTTTCCTTTGGTTGTGAAGAACGGCTCAAACAAATGCGACCTGGTTTCCTCGTCCATGCCTGCGCCATTATCGCTGATGGCCAGCATGATATACGGCCCCGGCTTCATCGCAACGTTCTTACTGGCATATTCCGAGTCAATCTCAACATTCGCGGTTTCAATGGTGAGCTTGCCCCCTTCCGGCATTGCGTCACCGGCATTCACCACAAGGTTCATAATGACCTGCTGCATTTTCATCGGGTCGACGCTGATTCGTCCCAACCCGGGATCCGCGACCGTCACCACTTCAATGTCTTCGCGGATTAATCGCCGGAGCATGGGATGCAGGGTTTCGATCAGGGCATTCAAATTCAAAATTTCCGGCTGCAGTATCTGCTTCCGGCTGAAAGCCAGCAGCTGCGTTGTGAGGGCCGACGCCCTTTTGCCCGCGAGGCTGATCTGATTCAGATCCTCGCGCAGAGGGTTGTTGGGGCCAGGTTCGTCAAGTATCAGTTCGCAATAGCCGTGGATCACTTTCCGCATGTTATTAAAATCATGCGCCACGCCTCCGGCGAGTTTACCGATCGCCTCCATCTTCTGGGATTGCAGAAATTGCTCCTGCAATCGCCGATAATCGCTGATATCCCGCAGGACCGCGACAAATTGTTTATTCCCCTCTTTATCCATAAAGCGCG
>CAZLHW010000447.1:0-2527 GCA_964559085.1 uncultured Acidobacteriota bacterium
TCAATGCGGTCGGGAAGCGCGGTACGAATGACTTTATGGTGTTTGGATACTGCCGGATGATTCCGGAAATAGCTCGGGTCGCCTGTCGTGATAAACAGCTCCGCTGCAGCCCAATAGAATTCATCGGAAACGTCGACGTCCGCGTAATCTCCGCCGCCCTTGCCGTCTGTAAATGGGGCGTAAACTGCGGGATTCGCTGCGGCCGCAGCCCAGGCCTTTACGGCGGCCGAGAGACAGCGATTGGCAAAAGCGGGATCGTACTCTTTCCAGATTCGCGCGCTCTGCGCCGCGACGGCGGCAAGATTCAGCGTGGCCGCCGTGCTGGGCGGGCGAAGCAGGCGCGGCTGCGGATCCAGATCCGGTCGTGTCGGGAGCGGAGTCCAGTCGGCATCATGCACCTTATGGTGAACCATGCCGGCCTTCGGCTGTCCGTCGGGCACCTGCATGCGCAATAAAAATTCCACCTCCCAGCGTGCTTCATCCAGCAGGTCGGGGATTCCGTTGGCATTTTCCGGAATGGCCAGGGTGCCGTCGGCAAAAGGTTTCAGGGAACCGAAGTACTTTGCCCGTTCAAATTGATTGAGCATCGTCCATGCGGCGATGCCTCCGTTGACGACATACTTGCCCTGGTCGCCGGCATCGTACCATCCTCCCCGCACATCCAGCCGATAGGAGCATCCGGCATCCGGAGCGCAGGGCACATCGGTATCGCCGCGATTAGGACTTACGCCTATGTGGCCGGCCGGCCTTGTCCATTGCGACGCTGCGGCATAGGGCAGGGTGATCGCAATGCCGCTCCTGTTGTGATAAAAGTACGCAAGCGCATCGTATTTGAGTCTGCTGTAGACCTTCGACTCGATGCGAAAGGGACGGCTTGAAGCATTTCCTATGCGAAGCGTATATCCGACGCCGGGCTTGGTATAGGCGCTGAAGTCGGCTATGTGAAGGTGCTCGCCGCTGGCCGCATCCTTTCCAAACACCGTGGTCCGGCCCGAAGCGACCGCTCTGCCTTCGTTGTCGATCAATTGCCAGGATTGAGGCGTTGTTGCGTTGTCGGCGATTGTCGCCTGCTTGGGAAATGAAGGCGGATAGCCGACCTGATTCAGCCGAACAGTAAATTCCGCTGCCCGAGCTTGGGGATTGGATGATTGGGGCAGGGCCGACCGGCAAAGAATGCCAATAAGCAACAACAGGCAGAGGCGGCAGAAACGGCGCTTGGTCATGACAACCCTCACAAGTCCTGATTCGAATATACAAAATTTCACACGAATTCTTCTGTCGGAAATCCAATCTTACATAATTCCATTTTAAACGCCAATTGCCGCGGGGCCGCGAACGGATGTTAGAGTCGGCAACTTTGCGTTCAGTGCATCCCGTCAGGGAGCAATGATTTTGGCCCGACACTTTCATGCCGGGAATGTCGGCCTGAAAGGCCGTTGGATAGATAGCTCCGGGCGCAGCCCGGAGAATTCGAGAGGCGACGGATGAGAGCCCGGAACGGGCGGAAGACGCTATCCACCTTCATTTGCACCCTCGCCTTGCAGAAGCGTTTCCCGCCCGGTTCCGGCAGGAGGATTTGCTTGCAATGCGCCGCGTGTTTGAGCGAACATCGGAGCGAATCCCCGGGGGAGCCGGGAGAAGCGGCGCCTTGAAACCATGCATGAATTGAGCATTGTTGAATCGCTGTTGAGCCTTGCGCTGCAAAATGCGGAGAAAGCCAATGCCCGCAGAATTGTCAGCATCAGCCTTGTTGTGGGGGACTACACCGGCGTGATGGAAGACGCGGTCAATTTATATTTCGGCTTTCTCAGCAAAGACACGATCGCCGCCGGCGCTGAAATCCGCTACACGCATGTTCCGGGACAATTGCGCTGCCGGGATTGCGACCTGCTGTTCCCGCTGCAGAAACGGGATTATGTCTGCCCGAAATGCGAAGGGAAACGGGTGGAGATCGTCGGCGGCCGGGAGCTCTATATCGAGAGTATGGAGATTGATTAAGTGAGCGCACGGACCCTTACGCTCAAGGAGAATATCCTCGGCGCAAACAGAGAAAAGGCCGTCCTGAACAGGACCCTGCTCAATGCGCATCAAATCCGGATGATCAATGTCCTCTCGGCTCCCGGATCGGGCAAAACCAGTCTGATCCTGCGGGCCATTGATCGCTTCCGCAACCAATACAGAATTGCCGTAATCAAGGGCGATGTGGCTTCTTCCATCGATGCCGACAGATTCCTGCAGCAGAATATCCCGGCGCTGCAGATCAACACCGGCGGCGGATGCCACCTGGATGCGCCGATGATCCATAAGGCTCTCATGTCGCTGGATCTGGAACAGACCGATCTGATCTTCCTCGAAAATATCGGCAATCTGGTCTGCGCTGCGGATTTTGACCTCGGCGCGCACCGGAACGTTGTCGTTCTGAGTGTTCCCGAAGGCGATGACAAGGCCCGCAAGTTCCCGTTTGTTTTTATTGAGGCGGCGGCGGTTCTGGTCAACAAAATAGATGTGATGCCCTTTTTCGACTTCC
>CAZLHW010000447.1:2595-3704 GCA_964559085.1 uncultured Acidobacteriota bacterium
GGAGGAAAATATGGCGGGCGACGGCGTGTACAAAGAGCTATCGGACAAACTGGGTGTTTGGGAATCGGAGCGCTTTCTGAAAATACTGGCTGCAACATTCACTCCGGAGGAGGCCCGGATTTGCCTGGAGCTGTTTGAGCCCGCCACTTGCCGGGAACTGGCCGGAAGGCTGGGCCTGGACGCAAAGGATTTGTCTAAAAAGCTCGATGTCCTGGTGGATAAGGGGGCGCTGACAAGAGGCTTGACGCAGTATGCGTTTCACACCACGCTGCTGGCGTTTCATCATGAATGCGTCGCGGATACCGCTCCGCACGCGGGGCCGTATGCCCTCTCCAAAGAACTCAAGGAACTCTGGTCGGACTTTTTCTACAACGAATGGTCGTACCACTTCATCGAGCATATCGAGGGAATGATCAAAGTTCTCGGGCGCAATCTGCCCATCTGGCCGGCTATCGGCGCGCTGGAGCGCAGCCCGAACATCAAACCGGAAGATATTCTTCCCGAGGAGAACTGGAAGCTGCGGATCGAAAACGCCAAAAGCCGCATTCTGGCGCCGTGCGGCTGCCGTGTTTCCTGGGGACACAAATGTGAACTGCCGCTGATGACGTGCTTCGCCTGTTTCGACCGGCCCCGCGGCGAATATTATCTGAAGCAGCCCGGCCGGCTTTTGAAAGAAGTGTCGCTGGAGGAATCCCTGGCAATCGTGCGACAGGCGGAGGAAGCCGGACTGGTGCACTGGGGGGATTGCTATTGCTGCACCTGCTGCTGCGAAAACCTTTTCCCCGTAACCCGCGACAAACGCTACGACCTGATGACGCCGAACCGGTTCCTGGCCGTAGTCGATGCAGAGAAATGCACCGGCTGCGGAAGGTGCCTCGAACGCTGCCCATTCGAGGCAATCGAATTAAAGCCGGGTAAGAATCCGAAACAACAGGTTTCGGTTGTTGATCCGGAAAAGTGCAAAGGCTGCGGCCTTTGTATCATCACGTGCGCGCCGAACGCACTAACCTATGAAATTGTCCGGCCTCCGGAATACCTGAAGCCGAAACCTGTGGATGGAGAGAAATCCGAACGGCCGGTGCACGAGATCCCGGTCTGGGGCCACTATT
>CAZLHW010000448.1:0-3681 GCA_964559085.1 uncultured Acidobacteriota bacterium
TGTTTAAAAGTCGATTCTAATTTTGGCCTGGAACGTGCGCGCTCCGACCTTGGAATCCAGGTAACCCAGCGGTTGAGCCGGAGCCCAGAAGTAGGAGTGGCCGATAGAACCGATTGTGATATTGCCGCTGAAATCGCCGGGCGCCACAGTACGGCTTCCTGCCGATCCAAAGTATCCTCGGGTCGGCTGTGCATGATTCCATACGTTGGTGGCGTCGACACGGATCTGAATGCTCTTGCCTTCAGCAATCCGCACGGCCTTGGTGAACGCCATATCCGTGTTCCAAGTCAGCGGGGTGCTGATGTCGTAGCGCGCGAAGTTGCCGCGCTTTCCGGGGAGAGGATTCTGGAAGATGATTTTGGTGGGATCTTCCGCCAGAGCTACAGCGAGAATTCCGCAATTGCCCCGGAGGCCGTCCCTCTCGGTAACATAGGCGCACTGAGGATCCGTTACATTGATATACTTGTTGTTATAGTAACTGCCGGTGCGAGCCCCATGCTCCCAAGTGACGTGGCCGGACTTGTTGTCGAATTCACCAACCTTGTCCGGAGTGGCTCCGCCCCATAACGTGGTATTGGCGGAGAAGTAACCCGGGCGACCCGTTTGCATGGTGTGGATCCAGCTCAACTGCCACCCGCCGATGATCCGGCCCAGTACGTTGGGATTCACGTTGGAGAAGAGCAGCCGATTCGGCCCGAAGGGCAGATCAAACGTTCCGTATGTCGTTACGGCATGGGAACGATGCGTGTTCAGCAGACCGTAATCCGCCGCTCTGTTTCTGAGATCCGTGTAGCTCAACATACCCAGATTACGGCTCCAGGTATAGGTGGCGGATAAGCTCAGGCCATGCGTCGGCCGCAGAGTCACCTGCGCCTGCATTGAATGATAGTTCGCATGATCCAGATTTCCATTCCACGTCACGGAGCTGTACTGCGGGTTGGTGTAAATGAAGTTCTCGGGATAACCGTTGTACCGAAGAACTCCGCCCGCCGTGTATGTCGCATCCGGTGTAATGCCGGGATTCCACGTTGTGTTGATGTTCATTGTAGCCAGCGCAGCTGCTACGCCGGCGAAGTTGCCGTCGGCCAGGTTTTCCCGGACCGCCGTATTGGCGCGCAGGTGCATGGCGCCCGTCTGATAGACGCCGGATGAATTATAGGTTCCAACAGGGGCATAAGTCGCTGCAGGGTTCTGCCAATTGAAGGCAGTATCCACAAGAGACAAGCCCATAAACATTCTGTCGAGCTCGACCGGGTCTTCACCCCTTCGCGCCTTTTCAAACAAATCGAACAGGCCGTTGTTGATGAAGTTGGCTGAGTTCAGATTGACGGAATTCGTGGTCTTGCGGCTCAACGTACCGATGTAGCGAACGTCCACCGTCAAGTTCGATCCGATATTGCGTGTTAACGACATGGTGAGATTTTGAACATACGGCGTGCGCATGTTCGGATCGTACACCACAATGCCTGCCTGCCTCTGGCTCAGAGGCGCAACCGGATCCGCAGCCGGAGTCTTCATGTAGCTTGGGATTTGCAGGGGAAGCAGGCTCGGCAGATCGGCGATACTCATATAACCCCGATCGGTGCCTGTATAGGAATAATCCCGCACGACGCCCGGAGCATCAGAAAACGCTGCGCGCCCGATGGGCATATAGGTGATCTGATAGCCGCCGCGCAGCGTGGTCTTGCCTTTGCCTCCCCAGGGGAGCTGCCAGGCGAAACCAACCGCGGGACCGAAATTGTTGTTGTCGTTGTTATACAGTTTCATATCCGGATTCGGGGAGTCCGGCCCAATGAAGGCAACCTTGGACATAGAGCCTTTGTATGCGGTAAAGGCCTGGCCGCCCGGCAGATCATCCGGAGTAAACGCGGGCGCGTTCATCCAGTCGTCGAAGCTGTCGCCCGACACGCCGAATGCCGAAAGCGCGCCGCCCAGCAGGCCGGACGTCATACCGCCTGCCAGATAGGGCACACCGTACCATTCGTAGCGGAGGCCCAGGTTCAAAGTCAAATCGTCCGTGACCTTCCAGTCGTCCTTGAAGAACAGACTAAACTGGTTCTGCCGGTAATCCGATATCTTCATGTCCTCGCCCGCGAGGATGTTGTTGTAGGACATCGCCGTGGGTTTGTTGATGAAGAAGTATTGGCCGATCGAAGACAGCGAACCCGCAAAAAGGTTCAGCATGTTGTGCATTTCGGGAATATTCCCATAGCTGTCCGTGCCGGACGGGCTGCCGGGCAGATTCCCGTTATAGGAATAGAAGCCGTAAAAGCCCTTATTCGGAGCATTCACGGATGCGCCCCCGACGGCGCTCGGAGATACAATGTTCGAGTTGCCGAAGCTGATCGAACCGTTGATCTCCTGGTAGGACTTTGTCCGCTGGACTTCGCCGCCGAACTTGAAGGAGTGCTTGCCTTTCGTCCAGGTCAGCGTGTCCGCATAAATCACTCGCGGATCGTGGCCGCCCCAGTACGTGCCGAAGTTGCCGCGGCCGCTGCCGTAAGGATGGCTCCCGTTGGCGATATTGAAGCTGTTGTTTGCTCCAAATGCCGATAAGTTGCCGATACCGATCAGGATCGGCACATTCGGATTCCAGCCCGGAATCTGGGAGGGATCATAAAGATCTCTCAGTGTAGCTTTTAATTTGTCGCTGCTGCCGTCTTTATCATTCCACAGCGGGGAAACCACGAACGATTCGGTTCGCGAAATTCCAAAGCGGAATTCATTGAGCAGCGTCGGCTTCAAAGTTGAAGTCAAGCTGAGGGACAGGCTGGTCGGTTCTCTCTTGATGATGCCGCCGTAGCTGTTCTTCGGCCACATCGGCTGTGCATCCTCACCGTTGTTGGTTTCATAGCTGTAGGTGCCGCTGAGCCGGTGGGCGCTGTTGAAGTTGTGGTCAATGCGAACGCTGAGCTGTTTCCGGTTCGGCGTTTCGCCGAGACCAAAGACGTTATCGATCCCTTTGTTGGTGCGCACCCAGCGGTATCCGCCCCAGTTCAGGCCATCGCCGACATCCCAGTTGTTGATTTTGGGAACAAGCTTCAGGAACCGGCTTACATATCCGGTTGTATCCGGCACGCGATCCGCATCGAAAGGCTTGGAATAGTCCACCCAATCGCTTGTCGGATTACCGAAGGAATCCACGGTAACAGATTCGCAATTGTAATCGTTCGCGGGTATTTGCTTTCGGAGGGGGCCGAATACGCTGACGGCTCGCAGTTGAGCCAGTGCGGTGCCGTTGCCTCCCGAATAGGAGGGCAGGATCAGATCCGTGCGCGGCGTTCCATCCTTTTCAACCGACCTTGTCTGATCCGGGTAAAAGGGTCCGAAAAACCCTGCGGAATCATTCGTTGTAAAGTTGCCGTTGGTATATCCGTCAAAGTAACGGAATATGCTCTTCAGGCCGCAGGGCGTGGGAACATGCGGATTGACCGTATGCTCGCGGATTCTCGCCGTCTGTTGATCCCACGATGCGAAGAAGAATGTTTTGTTTTTGATGATGGGGCCGCCGAGGCTTACCGTGTATTCATGCACATTCCGCCACGGGGTCTGCGTTCCCACCCAGTTGTCGCGCCATTGCTGCGCGTCCAGCTTGGAGTTCAGGATATTCCACACGCCGCTGCCGTGAAACGTGTTGGCGCCCGATTTGGTAACAACCTGCACCTGTCCGCTGCCGCGGCC
>CAZLHW010000449.1:0-3670 GCA_964559085.1 uncultured Acidobacteriota bacterium
CAATTCTCGAATCAAATTTTTCCTCGGGGTGAAAGAGCTTTTAGCGGCACGCCGGAACGGCTTAGCCTGTCAGGGTCGCACGGCCATAGGCCGTGGGTTTATTTTGCACTAAATTCAGAGGTGATCGGAAAAATGACGCTTTTTCTTGCGGGATTTGGACAGGCGTGCTGGTTTGCCGACCTTGTCCCCTTCCATCCATTGCCGGATCCGATTGGCATCGGCTAGCCGCGTGTTCTTGCCTGCAGAATTCAATAACACCAGGAGCACGGGGCGCCGGGCCATGCGCGTCTGCATAACCAAACACCTCCCCGCTTCCTCAATATAGCCCGTTTTCGATAGGCCAATGTGCCAGCGGGAATTGAAAACAAGCGCATTGGTATTGGAGAAGTGCAGCATCTTTTTGCCGTTCTGAATCACAGCGTCCGGTTGCGTGCTGTATTCGCAGATCAGAGGATATTGAAGCGCCGCCTCCAGCAGGCGGCTGAGATCCTTCGCAGAAGAAACGTTCCCGTCCGACAACCCCGCCGGATCTTCAAACTTCGTGTCGAAGAGACGGAGGGCGGCGGCTTTTTCATTCATTCGCCGCACCATCGCCATCGTTCCGCCGGGAAAGGTTCGCCCCAACGCGTTGGCGGCGCGGTTTTCAGAAGCCATGAGGGCGACAAGAAGAGTTTCTCCGCGCGTCAGCTGTGTGCCGACCGGCAGACGAGATTGGCTGTGGCGCAGCGTGTCTTTGTCGGCTTCTTGTATCGTGATCCGCTCCTCCATATCCAGGCGTGCGTCCAGCACAACCATAGCGGTCATGAGCTTGGTTATGGAGGCAATCGGCATAGCGGTATCCGCCTGCTTTGTCAGCAGCAGTTCACCGCTTCGCATATCTTTCACAAGCGCCGCGGCGGAACCGAGTTTTGGAATCCGATCCGTCGGGAGGGATCCGGCTTGGAGGTTACAGCAGATACCGGCGCACAATAGAAGAACGACAAGAACTCTCAACCTCATCCTGTGCAAATTTCCTTTCGCGTGGCACAGCGAATTGCGATAAAAATTTTCCAAAACCGATTGTGCCAAAGTTTGAAAAATAATTAAATCCGTTTATTGACAAAAATGGAAAAATTCCGCACAACCGCATGGGGGTATTTCTTTGGGAGTCCTGGTCGGAACCGGTCTTAAAAAGCCTTTCGACCTCCCTGCCTGAGGATTCCAATTGACACCTCTTCTCCCTTTGCTTCAAATAGCAATCATGCAGGAGGTCAAAATGACGGGCGGCTATATCGGCAGGATTTTGAGAATCAATCTGACGACAAAAGCGATCAGCACTCTGGACACCGAGCGCTACGAATCCTTCGGCGGCGGTCATGGAATCGGCTCGGCGATTTTTTTTGAGCTCGTGGGCGACCAATTGCCGTTCGATGCGTTTGATCCGCGGAACGTGATCACCATAATGACGGCTCCGCTTTCAGGCACCTTCGTTCCCGGCTCCGGCCGCTGCGAGGTGCAAGGCCTGGCACCGATGTATTATCCCATCGAGTGGTTCAACCGCAGCAACTGGGGCGGCCGCTTTACGGCTGAACTGAAATATGCGGGCTGGGACGGCATCGTTCTTGAAGGCGCTTCGGACGAACCGGTATGGATCAACATCATCAACGACAAAGTCAAAATTGAAAAAGCGGACGGGGGGCTCTGGGGATCGGACGTCGTAGATACGCAGCTGGACATCGCCAGGCGGGTGCTTCCCGGGCTGCGCTACGGCGAATGGGCGGAACTGGATGGGACCTATACCACGCAGATTCCAGCGATTGCCTGCATCGGACTGGCGGGAGAGAATAGAAGCCGTATCGCGTCCATCGTCCACGGCGCAGGCAGCAGCGCGGCCCAAGGCGGCTTCGGGGGCGTCTGGGGTGCAAAAAAGCTCAAAGCCATCAGCGTTATCGGCTCCGGGAGCGTGCCGATCGCCGATCCGCAAGCGCTGATGGAGGCGAGGCTCTGGTTTAACCGATTCCAGTGGAATGTGGATAATCCGATCGATCCGGAAATGGAGTCCAGGGCCTACATGCTGTTCAACGGAGCGCCCAGCGGAGGCAACACGCATAACGTGGACGTCCCCCTCGAACCGGCGCGCGCCGCCGCTTGCGCTTCTTGTCCCAGAGCCTGCCGGATGAGGCTCGCCGGCGGACGAAGCAATGAAGCAACGTGCGCCGGCACCGTAACATTCATGAACATGCAAGGCGCCCGCATTGACAAAATGAGGGCAACTGACCTGCTGCACTCCTACGGCATCAACCACTGGCACGTTGCAGGCCCCATGGCTTACGTGCAGGGCTTGTACAAACTGGGAGTCCTCGGCCCCGGCAAGCAGATCGATTGCGATCTGCCGATGGATCAGTACGGCAGATTCGAATTTGCACAGGCGCTGATGCGACGGATCGCCATGCGTGAAGGCATCGGCGATGCGCTGAGCGAGGGGCTGGCACGCGCGGCAATAAGGTGGGGACGGTATGAAGAGGACACGGCGAGCGGTTTGTTGCCGCTGGCCTACTGGGGATCCATGGAGCATTACGACCCGCGCGTCGAGGTGGAATGGGGCTACGGATCGCTTCTCGGCGAGCGCGACATCATGATGCATAGCTTCAATTATCCGCTTCACTGGATGCCGATGGCCATGATGCGCGCCGGCGCGGCGCCGTACCTGTCGGCGGAGAAAGCCGTGCAGATGGTTGCAGCCGCCATGATCCCCTATCAGAATGACGTGTTTATGATGGATTACGGGGAGGGCCCTACGGGAATCTATTCGGATCACAAAGTAAAACAGGTCGCCTGGCACCGGCATTACGAAAGATTCTGGATCGACAGCACGGGATTCTGCGGCTGGCGCTGGCCGATGTTCTTCACCAACAATACAGCCGACAGAGGGGGCGCCACGCCCGAAGCCGAGCCGAAGTTCTATAATGCCGTTACGGGCAAGAACATTTCGTTCGCCGACGGCATGGAAATAGGCCGCAAGATCTGGAATCTCGACAAGGCAATCTGGGTTCTGCAGGGCAGGCATCGCTACCAGGAAGTATTTCCCGAATACATCTACACCAAACCCTCCGAAGCCCACGTCATGCCCGTTTATCAGAACGGCAAATGGGAATATGCGGACAATGCGGGCAGGAAAATCGACCGTGCAAAATTCGAGGAATGGAAAACAAGATTCTACGAATTCGAGGGATGGGACGCCGCCAGCGGCTGGCCCAGACGCAGCACGCTCGAATCCCTCGGCATGAAAAAAGTCGCCGACACCCTCCAGGCTAAAGGCAAGTTGGGGAAATAAGCCTTCGCGCCTCCGCAATTGCCCGGACTGAGTGCTGGTTTACAGTCCTGCGTTAAATCTGGATTCAGAAGTTGCAGGAGATAGAAAAGGGAGCGGCGCGGAGAGCGCGGGGCAGCTCAGCCCAGGGGGGAAGAGCCGAGCGCAGCGAGGCTCTGGAGCCCTGGGGAGCGGGCGCCATGGATGCAAGCCCCGAAAGGATCGGTGCAGGCTGCGCCGCCCTTTCAGGGCTGAGGGATCTATCGGCCGGCAACCCAGGCCTTCGGATGCTTCGCATCCTTCAGCCTGGGCTGCTCTGCCGCGCACCTGCGGTGCTCCCAGCGCGGGCAATCGGCACAATCTTGCTGCAATCGCCAACGC
>CAZLHW010000450.1:0-3646 GCA_964559085.1 uncultured Acidobacteriota bacterium
GGTCTCTATCTTTTGCAGCTCTGTTCCGTCGATCCCGTAATGGAACACATCATAATTGGAAACATTGTAGTTCGGGTTTACAAAATTGAACTCAACCTTGGCATCGGTGTTCTGGGGGATCTCCGGAATTATAAAATTATGCAGCGAACGGCGATAATCGGCCTGCAGCGGGAAAGAAAACATGCTGCCGACATAGGCGTTCGGAAAGCTCGAACGGATCTTGCCCGTCATGCTGAATCCGGCGACATCGGGCTGATCCGATTGTATAAGCAGCCGGCCGGTATTTGTGGTTTCCGTGTTGAAACCATAGATATCCGCCACATCGGCCACATACTGGGCATTGGGTCCCACCTCGACGACGGCGGGATTGGGCAAATTCCCCTTCTCCTCATCCTCCACGTATTCCACGCCCGTATTCAGCAACGCCGTAATCGTAAACGTGGTCGGCTTGTCCGACAGATTCACCAGTGAGATGCCGG
Organism: uncultured Acidobacteriota bacterium; assembly: GCA_964559085.1. Taxonomy (GTDB): domain Bacteria; phylum Acidobacteriota; class UBA6911; order UBA6911; family UBA6911; genus UBA6911. Next base: position 480 of record CAZLHW010000450.1, read on the forward strand.
CGAATTCGTTCAGGTAGCTCAGATACTTGGTCTGCCGGAGCGCCGTGTTATCTACGAGAAGGTCCACTTCATTGCTGGCAAAATTCAGGACCGCCATTGTCTTCTGATCCGGGGTGACAGCCAGAGTGGAAGCCTGATCGTTCATCTCATCGGGGTAATCTCCCACACGATAGGCGCCGACAATACCCCGGGTACCCAAGTCCTGCTGCACAAGCAAATCGGAGCTTGCCAGAGTGTAGTATGCGTACCTGGCGTCCGGGGAAATAAGGATGTTCGCCGATGAAAGCGGCGTTCCCAGACCGTACTTGTCAACAATGGATAGATCGGGGCTCCAGGTGGGCACCAGCGATAGGTTGCCCTGGCCCAGAATGACCCAGAATGTATTGGTCGGCAGAAGCGTGGTGTAGGCCGGCGTGCAGCCGATGCTCGTATCCTCAATGATTTCGCCCGTGGAGACATCAACTACAAATACCGCGTTGTATTCGCAGGTCAGCGACGAGGACCCCGAATCCTGGCTGCCGATCAAACCCACGGTTTCCTCCTGATTCAGCACGGGTTTGTTGTAGATGGTAAAGTTGGCCGTCGGATAGGCGTCATTCGCCAGCGGTTTAACGCTATACTTCTTCGCCATTGTGGCCGTATCCACGAAAACCACTTCGGTCGCGGTTACATCCACAACCATCAGGGTTTTTCCGTCTTTCGTGAGGGTGCTCTGAGCAGGGGCTGCCAGAGTTGCCAGTCTGCCCAGCTCCTGCCCCGTATGGATATCGAACTTGATCACGGCGCCGGTAGCGGTTGAAGAAATATAGCCGGTATTGCCGTCCGGGGACAGCGTCAGAATGCTGCCGAAGCCGAATGTTCCCGTGAAGCTGTACGTGGCTTTCAACTCCAGATCCTGCATATCGAGCATGAATATCCTGTTGTCGAGTACGGAGACGATCGCCAGGCTTCTTCCATCCGGAAGCGGCGTCATAAATGTCGGGAATCCTCCCGTCTCAATTCTCTTCAGCACCCTGCCGGTATCGGGAGAAAAGGCCACGACAACTCCGGATCCCGTATAGGGAACAAATCCGATTTTGGAATCCGGTGAAAAAACGATGGAAGGAGAGATGTTGTCATTCGGACTCTGGAAGTTCACATCAAAAGAAAGCAAGGCCGCATTCTCGCCGCCGACGAGGAGCACCCGGCCGTCCCGGAGTGTGACGGCGGAATGCATGGCGCGCGGCACGGTCATTTTGGAGGGCAAAACGGAAAAGGCGCCGGTCGAGGGATTGAAAACCTCCAGACTGTCATAGTGCTGATCCGCCAGACCGCCGGCTATCAAAACCCTGCCGTCCGGCAGAGCGGACGCCGTATGATGGGTTCTTGGGAAAGCCATGCTGCCTGCGGAGGAAAAGGTTTCGGTTTTCGGGTCATAGATTTCGGCCGAAGAGAGAACGCCGGAGCCGTCGGATCCGCCTGCAATCAGAACCCTCCCGTCCGGAAGAAGCGTGGCGGTATGATTGGCGCGCGGCGTCAGCATTCCACCCGTCGTTGTAAATGTGTCGGAATTCGGATCGTAGATTTCAGCCGTGCCGAGATAATTGTCGCATTTGACAAGAGCGCTCACGGCATTGTTGCATCCGCCCGTGATCAGGACCCTGCCGTCGGCAAGCAGCGTAGCCGCATGATACGCGCGGGCATCTTCCATCACGCCTTCGGTGTCTTCAAACTTGTTGACGCGCGTCACAAAAAGCTCTGCGGAGCTCAGAAAAGAAGAGCCGTTATAGCCGCCGGCGATGAAGACGCGCCCGTTTTGAAGCCTGGTGGCGGTAAAAAACTGCCGCTCCGAACGCATTGAACTACCGGGGAACCCGAAGTTTTCCGTAGTCGGGTCATAGAGCTCTCCGGAAGACAAATATTTCCCGTTGTACCCTCCGACGATGAGGACCGCCCCTCCGTCCAGAAGAACCGCCGAGGCTCCGCTGCGCGCCGAAGTCATCGCGTCATCTTTCGGATCGGAAAAAGTGCCCGTATCCGGATCGAACAACTCCGCCGTTTTGAGATGGCGGTTGTTGTACCCTCCGGCGATCAGCACCTTGCCGTCCAACAAACGAACCGCGATATTCTGTTCGCGGGCCGCTTTCATTTTGCCGGGCGCTGCGGTTACCATGCCGGTTGCCGGATCAAAGATATCCGCAGTGCCGTTAAGCGCATCGGCATTGGGATTCACGGTGGCATTCACCCGTTTCTGCGCCATACCGCTCGGAATAAAGAAAAGCAGAGGCATTAAGAAAATGACGGACCGGAAGTGCATAGGGCGCTCCAAAAATTATGGCCGCCGGAGGCGGCACAGTAGTTCCACAGTACAGATCCTCCATTCGGACGCGCCGGCTGCGGCTCGGGTTGACGGCGGAGCGGAAGCCCTGCGCACCCGGAACGGAACGATTCCCATTCCAACTCAAAATCGGCGGTAATTATATACGACGTTCCGTCCAGTTCGGGATAAAAGTCGTGAAGATAATTTTGAGGCTCCCGTGTACTTGTCGCTCAATCCGCGAGGATTTCTCATCCCGATTGCGGCACATTTGCGTGGAATCCGCTTCTCTAATTGCCGTAAAGGCGGATAATAGAGGCCTTCGCGCTGAAAGTCGGAGACCGGATTTCATGGTGAGACCGGATCCGCTCCGCGACCGTACGGCTTCCGGCGGAGATTTGCCCGGAGAGGCCCGTTCCAATGCTTCCGGGGCTTCTTTTCAGGCGAATAGAAGGGGTTTTCCGGCCATCGCTTCGCGGAGTCCGATAGGCTGGCCTATCGACAAAAGATCGCAGTTAATGTAAAAATTGTCTGCGCATTTGTACTACGCATTCGTATAAGGGATTTATTGGAAACGCGTTTGCTCGTTTGCAGGTCTGCTTAAAACAACGAGGAGGTGTAGGGTGATTCGAGTTGCCTCTCCCGGCATTATCAGTTTAATCCTAGCAATGCTTTTTATGTTTGTTGTGCCGGCCGGGGCACAAACGGCAGCCGTAAGGCTTGAAGGAATCGTCTGGGATCCAACCGGAGAACCTCTGGCAGACGTGACGCTGACAGCGGTCGACGAAGAGACCGGGCGGCAGACCGAAACCGTCAGCGACAGCGAAGGGTATTTTTTTTTTGTTTCGTTGACGACGGTGATCTACACAAT
>CAZLHW010000451.1:0-3645 GCA_964559085.1 uncultured Acidobacteriota bacterium
ATCATGATGCTGCGATTGCAGCATGAAAGAATGAATGAAGCCCTCATTCCTTCGACCAGGGAATACAACAAATACTATGGCTTGACCCGGGAGAAGATGCGGCTCGCCAAAAAAGACACCATCGTAATGCATCCGGGACCCATGAACCGCGGTGTTGAAATCGACTCGGACGTTGCGGATGCCGGCTACTCCGTTATTTTAAACCAGGTTGCGAACGGTGTCGCAACCCGCATGGCGGTTCTGTATCTGCTTTCCGGCTATGCCGGGTTAAAAGCAAAAAAATCTTCACACTGAGCGCTTATGCAACTGATACTGCGTCAGGGACGAGTTGTGGATCCGTCCCAAAAATTGAATAAAACCATGGACCTTGGCATCGAGGACGGCAGGATTGCGGAAATCGCTCCCAAAATCCGCAAGAAAGGCCGCAAAGAAGTGGACGCCCGCGGGCTGGTCGTGCTTCCCGGCTTCATCGACATGCACGTCCATCTGCGGGAGCCGGGACGCGAAGAATCGGAGACGATCGAGACCGGCACGAATGCTGCGGCCCGAGGCGGATTTACGGCGGTTGCCTGCATGCCCAATACGCAGCCTGTGAATGACTGCGGAGCGGTCACCTCCTTCATACTGGAAAAGGCCCGTGAAGTCAGCAAAATCGCGGTCTATCCTGTCGGCGCCATTACCAAGGGCAGCGAAGGCAAAATGCTGGCTGAAATCGGAGAAATGCATCGCGCCGGTATTGTGGCAATCACCGACGACGGACACGGCGTTCAGGACAATCAGGTGATGCGGCGGGCTATGGAGTATTCGCGCGTGTTCGATATTCCTGTGCTGGATCACTGTGAAGACAAGGAACTCGCCGCGCGGGGTGTGATGCACGAAGGCTATTATTCGACCATCCTTGGATTGCGGGGGATCAACCCTGCCGCGTCGGAAATCCAGATTGTCCGCGACGGCATTCTGGCGCTGCAGACCGGCGCTCGTGTACACATCATGCATCTGTCGACGCGGCGGTCTCTTGAAGCGGTGGTGCGCGCCAGGAAGGAGGGTGCGGCGATTACGTGCGAAGCTACCCCCCACCACCTGCTCCTGACAGACGCCCGGGTTTCCGCCTATGACACCAATACCAAGATGAATCCGCCCCTCCGACCCCAGGACGATGTAGACGCTCTTGTACAGGGAATCGCTTCCGGCGACATTGATGTCATTGCCACCGATCATGCTCCCCATAATATCAATGATAAAATGCTGGAGTTTGCCCGGGCGGCGTTCGGCATCGTCGGCCTGGAACCTGCCGTCAGCCTGATTTGCGAGCGGTTTGTGCGCACGGGCATCATTACCCTGGAACGCCTGGCTCAGCTCTTCTCCGCAAATCCGGCCCGCATCCTGAAACTGGACCGCGGCACTCTGGCAAAGGGCGCCTGGGCGGACGTCACCGTGCTGGATCTCGATCTCAATCATGAAGTGCATTCTTCCGAGTTCCTGTCCCGCAGCCGGAATACTCCGTTTGACGGTTGGAAACTTCGCGGCGGACCCGCAATGACGATCGTGAAAGGAAAGGTTGTCTGGAGCCTGTAAACGATTCGAGATTCGAGATTCGAGATTAGAGGCGATCGGATAATTTTCGGCGCGTTACGGCTTTGGGAGTTCGGTATCGGGATCCGGCGGGAGCTGTTGAATAATTTCCCCCTCCTTCCCATAACCCTTCTCCCTGGCGTATTTTTCCAGAGCTTCCCGGCTGGAGCGCAGTTCCTCTATCGATTTCATCCGCTCGTAATTTTTCCGCTTCAGTTCTTCCACGCGTGCGCGCTGCTCCTGCAGATCCAGCCGTGCTTTCTGCAGATCGCGATACCCGCCCGGGCCGAAGATGCTGAATCCAAGGACGACAAGCAGCACAACAATACAAATGATGTAGTAGAGTTCTTTCTTGTAAGAGAGGCGTTTCTTGGAACGGGCCATGGCAATCGATAAATATTTTCTTCAGAACCCAAGAATGTAAGAATCACGACAGCGCCTGCATGATACTAAGGAGGCTTCGTCCATTTCAATCGTTATCACTGCATGAGGCGGTATGAATGAAATTTTAATTTTAAGCACAACGGATTCATTGGAACTGGCTCAAAAAATTGCATCCGTCCTTGTTGAGACGCGTGCGGCCGCATGCGTCAATATTATTCCCGGTATGCGGTCCATCTATCGCTGGGAAGGGAAGATATGCAATGAAGAAGAATGCCTTCTTCTTATCAAGTCCTCTCAGAGAAATTTCGAGAAGGTCCGCGACACAATCCGCCGGCTTCATTCCTACCAGGTTCCTGAAATTATCGCCATTCCCATCGCCGCCGGTGACTCGTCGTACCTTGCCTGGTTGAACGAAGCCATTGGAAATAAAGGATCAGAGGATCAGTGACTCTGCTTTGATCCTTGAATCCTTTGCTCCTTTTTTTGCGGGGAGTGCAAAAAAGCTGAAATAAAAAGCCGGCGACCCAAACTACGTGTAGGGGGCAAGATGAAAAAGCCGGTGGCCGCATCCCTGCAGAAAAATCAGGCGCTGTTGCTGCTGGTCCGGAAAAGGGCGAGCGAGGCGAAAGTCCGATGGCGCTCGAAAGAACTGGGTTCCTGGGAGTCTTTAAATCCCCAGTGGTGGGTGCAGGGCGGAAAGATCTACTTTCGGTTTCGGGGGCAGGGGAGCGGGCCGAGCCTGTCGGTTTCATCCATAAAAATGAAGCCGTGGGGATTGCGCATTTTTCTGGCCAGTTCAAAAGTTCCCATCCCGGAGGCCTTTGATGTGGCTTGGAGGGAATTTGAGTCGGATCCGATTACAGAGTCGCACCAGTTGTGGAAAACGGTCCGCTACTGGCTGCGGTGCAAATTTCCGGCGCATAAGATTGTGCGATCCAGCAAGAAGCCCGACCTGGCCCACAGCCTGTCTGGTCTGTTTCTGCGCGTGCTGTTTCGGCACATGGGGAAAGATTGCCTGTTGATGGCGGTGGATGCCGATGCGGGTGAGCATGCGCCCCTTGCTCTCGGTCAAGCGTTGCTGTGGATGCTGGCATTGTGATCCAGGAGGCGGCTTCAAACCGTCCCGACAATTCATATCCTGGTTCCTTCCGGGTGCGCCGCCGTGTTGGCGCACCGATGCCGATACCTGAACGGCAATGGCGCGAAGGCAACGGTATGGGAATTCCGACAGGGATCCCGCAATCACCCGGAGATTCGGCAGGTTTCTGCTCCGCCGGTCCCTGAGGAGAATAAGCATTTTCGCTGGCCGGTTCTGGGACCCTTTCGGTGGAGCCCCAATCTTGAGCGTGTGCTGAATCTTGCCCCGGACCTCATCCGTCGCTACCCGCGATTCCAGGATTATGATTCACTCCGTCTCCGGGGGCTGGAATTTGCACGCGTGATCGGGCCGGAACGAGACCGAGTCTGCTTTGGCGTGGGGGCATTGCGAACCGAGCTTCGCGACGACAATTTCGAATCCCTGCAATCGCTGGTTCGCGAGATTCTATATTTCAGGAGGCCCGATAGCCCGGACACGCGGCATCCATACTATAGGCTGCAGGCAGAGCGATGGCTGGAGTCGCTGATACTTGAGGATGCGGCGCGCCTGTTCCCGGAACTGGCTCCTCAGGCGGTGTATTCCCAGATTCC
>CAZLHW010000452.1:0-3640 GCA_964559085.1 uncultured Acidobacteriota bacterium
AACTCGCTTCTGCAGTTTCACCTTGATTTGCTCATCATCGCTGTGTCTGGCGAGGTAAGCGGGGCAGGCTCCGCAGAAAGTTCCGCACGCCGCGGCCAGATGCTCCTTGCCGGTGCCGGTCATTTGAGCTTTTTTCCTTTCTTGATTGTTCTGTGCGAGAGCCGTTGGAGAGTCCGCCGGCAACTCAAACGGAATGCATGCGCAGCATAATGCCGTGCATGCCACATTGATGGAAAACCTTCTTCTGCTAATGCTTTTCTGTCCGAATGCGGTCATAGCAACTCCCGCTTTTAAGGGATTTCTTTCCAGCATATCAAAAATCAACTTTCCTGGAAAGCAGACTTTCCGCCCGGGGCGCAATCGGAAGCGGGAGGCAAAGCATCAGGAGTCAACAAGCGCTCGGGGTGCGCAGAAGGGGAACGTTAAGCTTTTTGGGGCTCACACTTCCGATTAAACCTTTTCTGCTCGATGGGTTTTCTGTATACGAAACAGGCCCGGTACCCGGCGGTGTCGTGGCTTCTCGCCCTACAAAGAGGGGCCGCCGACATTGAAGCCGGTTGCCAATTTAAGAAAAATGCTTATGGACGCGTGTGCAGGATATGGAAAATATATTGTGACCTATTGCCGGGTTGGGATGATGGCATCTCACAGCTATTTCGTGTTGAAATACCTCGGTTATGACGTGGCCATGTACGACGGTTTCTTTAGGGAATGGGTGCTATTGCCGGGAGTTTCCATTGTCAACGAGACGAACAGCCGGTAGTTGGGAGTTCAAGCGCGTATTAGGCCTGTTGTTTCGGAAACCGGTTTCTTCTTAGCGCGAAAATAAACAATCAACCGGATCGCTTACGAGGGATAGATGCCCGGAACCTCCAGCTTTTCCAGCTCTCTCGTCTGTTCCCTGAAGGGGCTGCATATCCGATCATAATCCCGAAGATAGTAATCGGTGCAGCTGGAAACGTGTCCTATTGCCTCAAGAATCGCTTTTTCCGACATGGGCGGGGGCGTTTCTCCGTTGCGCAGATACGGAGCGCTGTATTTGCTGAAGGCGAGAACCGCGTGGGGGAGCCACGCGTCGTTTTTTCGAACAAAGCCGGGCATCTTTAATATGTTGTCCTGCCCGAAGAAAAGGCAGGCGCGCACGAACTCGATCGGCGCCGGGGCTGAGAAGCCGAGTTCCCTGATTTTCGGTTCCAAGGTCCAGTCCAGGAACGGATTTAAGTAATGGAGATAGAGGTGGAGCAATTCGGGCGTCGCTATCAACGATTGCGCTTCGAAAGCCGCCTGAGGCAGCGGTGTTTCCGGTCTCGGCAATACCACGAGCACGCGGTGCCGGGACCGCGGAGGCAGGAGCATTTTAATGACATGGGGTTCCTTCAGCTTCCTGAGCGGCGGGAAGAGGCTGTCGTGCAAAGCGCCGGCGAGCTCCATGATGAATCTTGTGGAACGCCATGGATCGGCGAGAACGCTTCTCAGAGCGGATCCGACGGAATGGGATTCTGCCTTTTGAACTGCTTCCCGCAGCGTCAGATAAGGCTCTGCCGCAAGATCCCGGGCGACGGCCCAGGCTTTCCAGATCTCGATAGCCATTTTGCGCAAATTCCGCCGGTTGCGCTGCTGAACCGCCAGAGGAAAAAAGCGGTCGCACCAGAAGGCAATCCAGCGGACGGCGTCTTCCTTGCGCACCGGGACAACGGGCACGGAAACAGGTTTACCGGCAAGAAAAAACATACTGCGCCGCTCCTGTGATCCCAGATAGGTGTCCGTCCGTGTCCACCTGTCGAGCCCGTAGGCGTCATAAATCATCAGGTGTGTCAGCGCCGGGTTCAAGCATCGCAGGGCGGACACTCTTCTATAAAGCGCATAAAATTCAGATCCTTTGACGGGAGCGGAATCGCGCGTACGGGTGATGATGGATAGGTCTAGGTCGCTGCGGCCAAAAGTTACCTCGCCTCTGCCCACGCCGCGGTTGGCATAGGCGCTTTCAACAATTTCATGGCGGCACAGCGTCTTGCCGATCGCTTTTGCCGCAAGCCTGTAAATCCCGACGCCCCAATCACTCATCTTCTTCCGTTCCTGTCCGCCAGAATCATCGGGAGACCTGCGCTACATAAATTCATGCGCGATTCCTTCCAGAGATTGTGCCTGCTCCCTGCAACGCTTCTAAGAAATGATATTTCTTAGCATTAGCCTGTAATAATAATCCTCGCATGTTTGAAAAAATATGTCGATATTATCGAGGTCCACGTTGGGCGGGATATCGCACCCCGACGATAGAACAAAGTTATTATATTTGGCGCAGTGGCGAAGGAGTTTGAGGGTTTCGATCCTCACGTGATCGGTCGAATTGCTGTTGAACACCTTGGCGGCGCTTATGTTGCCCATAATCAGATAATTTCTTGGAAGCTTTTCCAGTATTTCCTTCATATCCACCGATTCGCCGAAATGATAGGCGAAGCAGCCGGTATCCGTTATTTCATCTATCAGTTTTGAGACTGCGCTTCCGCAATTGTGGTAAATCACAAGGAAGTGCTTGTCCTGAACCGCGTCCACTATCTCGCGGACATATTCCATCGAGAACTCTTTCATTAACTCCGGCGTAAGAAGGCCCGCCAGAGGTTCCGCAATTACTATCCCGTGTGCTCCCGTATTCTTGAATTCCAACGCATACAATCTCAGAAAATCGGTAACTTTGCGAAGAACTCTATGAACGATCTCGGGCGACTCGTAACACTGAAGCATAATGTCGTTGACGTTCATAAGCCTGCCGGCCAATGAATACGGTCCGATGCATTGCGCGAATACCGGCCTGTCATGAATCAGCATGAGAGCTTTCTTTATGGTTTCAAGGTAAATTGCCGTTCGGCCCGCTCCAACCGCAGGCACCTCCAGCCTGTCGGCGTCCGCTTCATCCGCGATAAGCTTGCCGATAATCGTCGGGATTTCATCGGCCGGATACGCGGCATAGGCCCCGAAGGCTTCGGCCTCGACGGAGAGATCCATATATCCGAAAGACGCGGGCATGTCGTACTTGTCCGCTATCAGCCGCATGCCTATTGCGAGGTGATTCGGATCCTTCATCACTTCTCTTACCGTCCTGAGGATATATTGCACGGAGGGGAAGGCAAGTATCGGCAGCGCCTTTTTCCTTTCCGTGTGAATAATCTGTTCCATCCAGCTATACATGTTCATTGCAAAGATCTCCTGCTTCCGGGGTATTCAGAAATCACGTTGAGACAGCCCGATATAAAATCGTTTCCAGCGGGCTGCAACAATCGAATTGCCGGCGCTGTTGGCGGCGATTCTTCGCGATCTTGGATCCTTGGCAGTGAACCGGAATTTGCCGCCGGGGTGCAAAGAACGCGAAGATAAACTCAAATAAACACTAGCGTGTCCGAGAATTAGGATGTGCCGCGCTCCGGTCGCCGCGTGGGCAGATGCGAGGCGGCGCGACATATCCCAACTCTCGGACACGCTCCCAGCAGATCTTCTGTTACAGACAATCAGCGAATGAGGTTTTCATCCAGTATCCCGCTAAAGGCAAGTTGCGCGGGGCCGGTCATAAAAACGTGGTTGTTTTCGGCCCAGCGTATGTGCAGCGTGCCGCCGCGAAGAATCACGTTTGATTCGCTTGCGGCGC
>CAZLHW010000453.1:0-1708 GCA_964559085.1 uncultured Acidobacteriota bacterium
CTGCAAGCCCGATAACGCCTTTATAAAAGAAATGCTCTCCAAGCAGAAAAACACCTCCGAGCGCCAGCAGCGATGTACTCATAAAGGCCGCCAGGTTGGTCAGTCCCTCTCCTGTCATTCCCGAAGTGACCGCCCGGGCTGCCCAAAGGCTGGGCGGGAATGCGGCGCAAACTCTGTTCAGCAGGCTGTCTTGCGTGGTAAGGAAAGCGGCCATATCCTCGGCTGTTATCCCTTCGGTGGCTGATCGCTGCATGAGGAACTGAAACCCGAATGCGGCCGCCAGCACTCCGATGCCTCCGACCAGGATGAGTATGTCTTTTTTTCGGCTGAGATTGATGTACCGCATAAGGATGACGGCGACGGCTGTTACGACGGCCAGCGGCAGGATCGGAAGGGCCAGGTAGACCAGTGTCGCGAGAATCCAATAGCTCATGCCGCTTCGATCCAGCGCACCATAGGTAATCAGGAACGGCAGGACAACGATGGCAATGGTGAGGTATTCGCTGACGGTTATGACGATGAACTTGGAAAACAATACTTCTGAAGGCCGGACGGGAAGCGGGAGCAGCAATTCGATATCGCGGGAAAAATAAAAGGCGGAGAAAACATCTTACACTCCAAAAATCAGTATCAGCACCTGCCCAAGGGCTATTCCCATTGCAGCAAGGGCCTGCTGCTGTCCCAGCGTTTTAAGGATGGAATATGCGGCGGAAAGGAAGCCAACATAGCCGTAAAGCATCGAAACCAGACCCAACAGAGAGAATGCGAGAATAGGCAGGATCCACCGGTCTTTTTTCTCCCTGAAAATGCGGTGCAAGAATACGGCAAGGCCGAAATTAGCCTTGAGCCCGGTGCGTACCAAAGCTCCAAGTCTGCTCATTTGTCGGTAAGCTCCAGGAAAATGCTTTCGAGCGATCGCTCGGCGCTCCCGAGCGTTTTGATCTCGTCCAGGGTTCCGCATCGGATCAGGCGTCCTTTATGGATGATGCCGATGCGGTCGCAGAGTTTTTCGGCCACTTCCATGATGTGTGTCGAAAAAAGGAGCGTCTTGCCTTGATCGCAGTGTTCGCGAAACAGGTCCTTCAACTGGAAGGCGGCCCGCGGGTCCAGGCCTACCAGCGGTTCATCCAGAATCAGGACGCGCGGAGCGGGGAGCAGGGCGGCCGTCAGTACGATCTTCTGTTTCATGCCGTGTGAGTAGCTTTGGATCGGATTTGTAATCACCGAGGAAAGCTCAAAGACATCGAGCCATTTGCGGATCCGCTCCAGACGAGCCTCTCTGGGAACCCCGTATACGTCACCGATGAAGTTCAGGTACTCGAGACCGGTCAGGCGGTCGTAGATTGCCGGGTAATCCGGAACATAGCTTGTGACCTGTTTGGCGCGGAGCGGCTCTGATCCGACATTATACCCTTCAACGGAGATAACGCCGGAATCAGGGCGAAGCAGCCCGGCAATCATTTTAATGGTCGTTGTTTTTCCGGCTCCGTTCGGTCCCAAGAAACCGAAGATTTCACCCGGCTTCACGGTGAGTGTCAAGCCGTCTACCGCTTTAATCGTGCCGTTATTGTAGCTTTTGGAGACGTCGCGGAGTTCAATCAAGCTTCCCCCTTGCGGAAAAGACGCGGTTATTAATGCTGCTGCATCAGGCATTCTCCGGCTTTGGCGATAGAGTGTAGCATTGGATCGCAGGATGTAAAGCTGCAGT
>CAZLHW010000453.1:1718-3639 GCA_964559085.1 uncultured Acidobacteriota bacterium
AGGCGGGAACGTTTGGATGCCTTTGCCGCGTCCTCGCGTTTTGATCTTCGACGGCAACGCGTCGAAAGAAAACGTCGGGATGCAAGGCGCGAAGACGCGGTTTAATCGCTTTGAAGTCTCCTTACGGTTCGCGAATCAGAAACGGTAGCGCACTGCGCCGTAGGCGATGTTGGCACGATAATCCGGGAAAGCGTAGATGCCGGCCAGGTAACTTGTGGTTGTTCCCGAGCCGATGGTGTACTGGTACCCTTCGAACTGGGCATCTTTATATTCGTACTTTTCGTAGGCGTACCCCAGCGTCAGTTCAATGTCGCTGCCGTAGAGATAGACTATTCTGGGATTGATGGATCGCCTCTGTGTATTGTCGTACGCATTGATGGGAAAGAGAAGCGCCGCCGGCGTTCCGTCCGAGAGCGTCTGCGATTGAAAATCCACGCTGCCCCGCGTCTCCTGGACAATGGCGGACCCTTTCAGTGTGAGCCGCGGCGACAGTATCCATTCGGCCCCGAATTCAACGGTCCAGTTCTTGTCTCTGAGTTTGGATCCCCAATTAAAGGCTGTAGTCGTCGGCGGGGTATTGGGATCGAAGCAGTTCGGCGAGGACGCCGGGCAGGTGGCCGCGTTGACGGTGCGGTGGTAGGCATCGTAGTTGATCAACTCAATGTCGCCAAACAGTGTTACGCGAAACTTTGCCGGATCGCCATAGGATACACTGCCATAAAACTCTTTTCGGCGATCGTTCGATCGGCCAAGAACCAGGTCTTTGTATTTGTTTCGTTTGTAATAGGCTTCAAATCCAAAATCAAGGAACTCCATCAGCGTCAGATCGAAGTTGGCCTTGATGAGGTGCTGATTCAGATTGGCCACATCAAAGGAGCGGTTGAAGCGCTCCAGGTAAAATGGGGAGTTGGCATTAAATCCTGCGTGGTCCGTCAGAAAATGCGACCGTCGCTGCAGGTATTGATATTTGAACCGCGCCGCTATCCAATCCAGCGACGTATTCGCCCATTGAACAAAAGCCTTCTTCTCATCCGTCTCGTCGGCATCGAACCGGTAGCGATTGGTGTCGAGATAATCAAACCCGGCGCTGATCCGGTTGCCGTGCGTAAATCGATATCCCGCTTCCACCCCGGGATTATGCTTGGTGAATTCATAGCGGTCTCCCGAACAGGCTATATTGACGGTTGCCGGCGACGTTGTGCTTTCGGTAAAGCAAACAAGGCCCGAAGTCGTGAGCGGGACCAGGAATTCAATATCCGTGGAGCTGTTGCGGCGGCGGTAGTACTTGTAGTAGGCGCGCGTATCCAGTTTGCGCATCGGCTCGGAGGCAAAGGAAATCTGCCCCGTGACATTTTCCACCTTGCCTCGAAACACCGGAGAACTGGGGTTGGTGGCTGTCAGCCCCGCCGATCCGGAAGTGTTGAGAACGGCATCAATCATCTCCACCCTGTTGGTGCCTCTGTCGTAGGTGGCGTGTCCGGAAAGTGTGGAGCTCAGCGGCAACTGACGCAGCATGCCGCTGGCGCTGAGGCGCACATATTCATTATCCGGCGCATAGGTAAGGGTGTCGGTGCCGAACCCAAAGAACGGATTCTGAAAATTCAGTGTCACGATATCATTATTAAAACTGCTGTTCAGAAGGTTTATCGACATGTGAGCCTTGGGCGACTGGTAGCCGCCCTCCACAGAAGCCGTATGGGTCGTGTACGATATGGGAAAAGGAATGTCGATATACCCGTTTCCCGGACTCGTACCCAGCGCAGCTGCATCGACCTTGTTGATGCCCTCCTGATGGGTGTCATTCGCTTCAAAATAGACATACCATGGCGAGCCGCCGGAAAATTCTGCATTCCCGCCGATGCTTTGCCGGTCCACGCTGAAATTGAAGGATGTCCAGGGCGGCACGTTGGTGTGGGCGAGG
>CAZLHW010000454.1:0-2742 GCA_964559085.1 uncultured Acidobacteriota bacterium
ATCCCCAAAAAAATGTATCATTTTTGCTTGGACTTTCCGTTAAGCATGGTGTAGCTTGCGCGATTCTATGGCTAAGTCACTTGTAGTAGTGGAATCACCTGCCAAGGCAAAAACGATCAGCAAGTACCTGGGCAGAAATTTCGTCGTCAAAGCGTCGGTCGGCCACATCAAGGATTTGCCGAAGAGCAAACTTGGGGTGGACGTGGACAACGATTTTACGCCGCACTATGCCGTCATTCCCGCCAAGGCCAAAGTGGTGAAGGAATTAAAGGCGGCGGCCAAAGGCATCAAGGACATCTACCTCGCAGCGGACCCTGACCGCGAGGGGGAAGCGATCTGTCAGCATCTGTTTGAGGAACTTTCGGGCAAATCCAAAAACATTTTCCGGGTCCTGTTTCACGAAATCACGAAAAACGCTATTCAGGAAGCTTTCAAGAAACCGGGCCGCATCAACCAGCACAAAGTGGATGCGCAGTTGACCAGGCGCATACTCGATCGATTAGTCGGGTATAAGATCAGCCCTCTGCTTTGGAATAAGGTGCGGCGAGGCCTTTCGGCCGGAAGGGTGCAGACCGTGGCGCTCCGGATGATTGTCGAAAGGGAGCAGGAAATACGCGCCTTCAAGCCGGAAGAATACTGGAGTTTGGATGCGCGACTGGCAGCAGGAGCTCCCCCCGAATTCATCGCAAAAGCCCGGAGCCTGGACGGAAAGAAGTGGAGCGTTGCCGACGGCGATACGGTCCGCGGAATTGTCGAAGAGCTGAAGCGGGAGCGTTTTATCGTTCAGAGAATACGCCGGAGAGAAAAGAAGAAATACCCCGTCCCGCCCTTTATCACCAGCAAGCTGCAGCAGGAGGCTGCCCGAAAATTGAATTTTTCGGTAAAGCGAACGATGATTTTGGCTCAGAGGCTTTACGAAGGCATCGAAGTCGGCCGGGAGGGTTCCGTCGGATTAATCACCTATATGCGAACGGACTCCAGCCGCGTTGCGGAAAGCGCGCTGCAGGAAGTTCGCAGGCTGATTCAGCGCGATTTCGGAGACGCCTATCTTCCGCATCACCCGATCTATTACAAGTCGAAGAAAACCGCGCAGGAAGCGCACGAAGCGATCCGGCCGACATCGGTTGAGCGAACCCCTGAAAGCCTCCGCAAGGATCTGGAACCCGATCTCTGGAAGCTTTATACTCTGATCTGGAATCGCTTTGTAGCTTCCCAGATGAATCCGGCCGTGTTTGACCAGACAGATGTGGAGATTACGGCAGGAAGAGTGGAATTCAAGGCTACAGGCTCGATCCCGAAGTTCAAGGGCTTTCTGGCGGTCTATCAGGAATCGAAAGCGGAAGACAAAGCGGATGCCGAGCAGGCCGAGGAGGAATCCGTTCTGCCCGAATTGCAGGAAGGCGAAGTCCTGACTCTTCGGGAACTTCTTCCCGGCCAGCACTTCACACAGCCGCCGCCGCGTTTCAATGAAGCCAGTCTTGTGAAGGAACTGGAATCCAAGGGAATCGGCCGACCGAGCACCTACTCATCCATCCTTAGCACGATTCAGGACCGCGAGTATGTCGACAAGCACGAAGGCAAATTCTTTCCAACCGAAACAGGCGAGCTCGTGCTCGGGCTTCTCGTAAAGAGTTTCCAGGAGATATTCGACTACGAATACACCGCCCGTATGGAAGACCATCTCGACCGGATCGAGTCGGGACGCGAACCGTGGAAGCAGACAATGCGGGATTTCTACGACCGCTTCTCAAGGAAACTGGAAGTCGCCGAAAAGGAAATGCCCGACATTAAATCCGAGGCCATTGAAACAGACGAAGTCTGTGAAAAGTGCGGCAATAAGATGATCATCAAATGGGGGAAATTCGGGCGTTTCATGGCCTGCTCCGGATATCCCGAATGCCGCAAAACCCTGAAAATCGTCAAAACAGCCAAAGAAGCGACTGTCAAACAGGATATACCCCTGGAGGAAAAGTGCCCGGTATGCGGCAGGAATCTGGCCGTCAAGCATGGGCGCTACGGGGAATACACAGCCTGCAGCGACTATCCGAACTGTAAATACATCAAACTCAAGTCCACCGGCGTGGCCTGCGGCAAAAGCGGCTGTTCCGGAGAAATAGTCGAGAGAAAATCGCGCAGGGGGAAGGTCTTTTACGGCTGTTCGAATTATCCGGATTGCGACTTCGTGGTCTGGAACAAGCCGCTGCCGGAGCCCTGTCCCTTGTGCGGCGCTTCCTTTACACTCGTAAAAACGACGAAGCGCGCAGGCACCGTCCGTTTCTGCAATGCGGAAGGCTGCAGATTCAAGGAACCCATCGAGACCGAGTAAAAAAACGTTTAGGCATTCGCACCGTTTGGAGACTCCGCATCCGTGTCTCCGCAGAAAGATTCGCATTTCATGCGGACCGATTCATTGTAAAATCCGGATAAGGTATAGGATTTTTGAACGGTATGGACGAACAAGCTTCCGTCGCAAGCCGGGCTGACCCATGAACGCCGGCAACAGAGCGCCCTCAAACGGAGATGCAATCAACCATGAATCCAACCATTGTTCCTTCCGGCAGCTTTAAGGTTGTGAAAGCTGAAAATGCCATCCTTGCAGCCTACCTCGGCACCTGTGTCGGCGTCGAGCGACTGAACGAGAGCAACATCGACGAGCAACGCCCGCCGTCGAATAACCCGGAGTATCCTGCCGCACAGCCTCGATAGCCGCCGTTCGGCGCCGTGCGAGAGGCCTCGCGCCAT
>CAZLHW010000454.1:2752-3635 GCA_964559085.1 uncultured Acidobacteriota bacterium
TAAAGGTGAAAATCCCTTCGTTGCAGCCTACCTGGGGACCGTGGTGGGCGTGGGTTTCGTT
This sequence comes from uncultured Acidobacteriota bacterium, assembly GCA_964559085.1. Lineage (GTDB taxonomy): Bacteria > Acidobacteriota > UBA6911 > UBA6911 > UBA6911 > UBA6911. The sequence goes on from CAZLHW010000454.1 coordinate 2,814, forward strand.
GACGGCACGGGGGGGGTGGGGGGGCTGTATCATATTCTTTTGCCTGAAACCGTATCGGGCTTTGAAGATCCGGAAGATGACACCTACGCGCGCACGGGGATGCCCAGATTTCTTGAGGCGCTGCGGGATGCCGGCTGCCGGCACGCTCACATGGAGGCGACTCTCGCAGGCGGCGCCCTGATCGGAAGCATCACGGACCTGGATTTAAATCTGGATATCGGCGGCAGGATCGCGGAAATCGTGCAGCGCACGCTTGCCGAGGCTTCAATCAGAGTAAAAGCTTCCGAATGCGGCGGCTGTTACGGCCGGCGTCTGACGCTTGATTGCCGGACTCTGGAGTGCAAGATTGAACCCAGCATCCCTTCCATCGCCGGTTATGCGGCGCCCGTAAAACAGCTGACACCGAAAGAACTGGATCAGGCAATTTCACGAATCAAGCCGATCCCTCAGGTCGTGCTTTCCATTATGCGGATGATCCGGTCCAGGGATTACAGCGCAAGAGCGATTGCGAAGGAGATGGAGAAGGACCAGGTGATCTCCGCAAAGGTGATCCATATCTGCAACTCTGCATTCGTCAGCCCCAGCCGTGAGATTCGCTCCGTAAACCAGGCTCTCGTAATGCTCGGAGAGCGCTTCATCTCGCACATTATCCTGTCGCTGTACCTGAGCAGTTTTCTGAACGGATACAACCAGGGATACTCCATGGCTGCGGGCGGCCTTTACCACCATTCGATATCCACGGCCGTGATCGCCGAGCGGATCGCCCGGATGACACGGAAGTCGGATCCGGATATCGCCTACCTGGCCGGGTTAACACACGAT
>CAZLHW010000455.1:0-689 GCA_964559085.1 uncultured Acidobacteriota bacterium
CCTCCGCCTCGGATGCCACGCGCACCTGGTATGCCGTCTGCACCGCCCCCCGCCAGGGCGGCACCCCATCGTACACGAAGTACGCAAAGTTCGGCTGCGGGTCGTCCGAGTACGGCGCCGTCGTGACTGCGCCCCGCTTGTCGGTCGCCACGATCCGGTATCGAACCAGATTCCGGTGCACCTGTTGGGTAGCCGGGATCTGGGCGGTGAAAACGCCGTCGCCCGCCCAGGCGTCGCCGGCCAAACCGTCGTCTCGCATCGTAATGCTGGTCCACGCCGAGATGTACTGCGAATCCGTCCTGGCGATGTAGCTGCCCGGCTGGACCCTCTGATACCGCCACTGGACCGACTCCAACCCGTCCTCGGCGGTGATCTTGGCGGTGATGGGCACGCCCTGTCCTGTGACGGGCTGTCGGGGAGAATGTTTGACTTGCCGCACGTGCGGCGACAGAAGCGTTGAGAACACCCGGTTCGCCTGCGTCGGCGACGGAAACGCCGAACGCCAGCTCCCGCCGAGGTTGTTGTCGAACCGCGGGTTCACCAGTTGCAGCGACGCCCCCAGCCCCGGCGAACTCTCGGGCACCGCATCCCCCACGGTCGGCCAGGGGAATCCGAGCCCATACTCGACCTCGTCCACAATCCGCCCGTCCGCGGCGCACAGGCCGCCCCGTTCCCCGTCGTTGTCCAAC
>CAZLHW010000455.1:699-1537 GCA_964559085.1 uncultured Acidobacteriota bacterium
TCTTCACACTCTTTCCCTACACGACGCTCTTCCGATGTCATACTCGCCGTCGTCCACAAAGCGCCCGTCCGCGTCGCACATGACGACCCGTTCCGCGTCGTTGTCCAAGGTCCCCCCATAAGGTCCGAATACCCGTCCGGCGGGCAGGCCGACCCGCTCGGTGCCGAACTTGGCATTGAGCTGCTCGGGGTTCTGGGCCACGACGACGTACCCACCGGCCGGCAGCATCGCCCCGGCCGGGAAGGTGTAGAACACGCCCTCGGTGAACGACCATCCCGAAAGGTCCACTGCGACTGATCCGTAGTTGTACAGCTCTATGAACTCCACCAACTCGGTTTTGATGTCGGGATTGGTGTGCAGCTCATTGATGACTACTTGGGGTACGGCAGCGTCTGGATCCGCGATCGCCGGGCCGCGTCCGCACGAAATCGATGCCCCGATTCTCAGCAGACAGACCGCTGCTACGACGAGCGTGGCTTTGGGGTGTTTCCGCCATGCGTGCACGTTTCGTCCTTTTCCAATCCAAAATTGTTACCGTGGGACTGGTCGCCGTGGCGTGCGTCACCGACCAGAGAGATGGGATGCCGAATCCACATCACCCTTATAATATTGTATCTTTTTTTGCACCCCCCGGTCAAGGAATCTGCCGCGAAAAGGGCCGGCGGTCTGCGATTCATATCCCCTGGCCCGTCGGGATGACCTTCCGAGGGTTATTGCGGTTTCAGAGCGGCCGACCTCTAAGGCATGAGTTACCTCCGCAGCGTGACGCGACAAAAACCTACGCTTGCGCGATCTCGTTCTTGAGCTGGTTCAGGAGGTTCATGGCTTCGATGGGGGT
>CAZLHW010000455.1:1547-3624 GCA_964559085.1 uncultured Acidobacteriota bacterium
CGAGCTTGTCGAGGACGTTCTTGTGTTTCTGGACAAAGAGGGTGTCGTGGTCGGAGGCTTTCGTCTTGTGTCGGGCGAGGCGGTCGCTTGTGGCTTCTTTGGCGAAGGCGGATTCGAGTTCCTGTAGGATCTCGTTGGAACGCGCCAGAATCGATTTGGGAATGCCCGCCAGCTTGGCGACATGGATGCCGTAGCTTTTGTCGGTGCCACCGGGAAGGATGCGATGCAGAAAGACGACCTCGTCCATCCACTCGCGAACCGCGACGTTGTAGTTGCGGATGTTGCCGAACAGCTCCGCCAGTTCCGTCAACTCATGGTAATGCGTGGCAAACAGGGTCCTGCACTTCACGTTCGTGGCCAGGTGCTCGGTGATGGCCCAGGCCAGCGACAAGCCGTCATAGGTGCTTGTGCCCCGTCCGATCTCGTCGAGGATCACGAGCGACTTGGCGGTGGCGTTGTTGAGGATGTTGGCGGTCTCGGTCATCTCGATCATGAAGGTGGCCTGGCCGCGGGTCAACTCGTCCGAGGCCCCCACGCGGGTGAAGCTCCGGTCGCCGAGTCCGCTCTCCGCCTCCCTGGCCGGGAGAAAAGAACCGGTCTGGGCCATCAGCACCAGCAGTGCAGCTTGGCGGATGTAGGTGCTCTTGCCGGCCATGTTGCGACCGGTAATGCCCGCGATCTGGCCGGCGTCGTCGCCAAGGTCCACATCGTTGGGCACGAACTCGGCCCCCAGCATCTCGGCCAGCACGGGGTGTTTGCCCTCCCGGATGACCAGCCGGGCGTCGTCGGTGACCTTGGGCCGGCTGAAGTTGCGCTTTGCGGCTACGTAAGCGAGGCACGCCAGACAGTCGCAGTGGGCCACCGTTTCGGCGAGCTGTTGCATGCGAGAGACGTGTTTGGCCGCTTCCTGCCGGAGATTCTCGAACAGCTTCTGTTCCAACTCCAGAGCACGTTCTTCCGCAGTAAGGACTTCGTTCTCGTACTCCTTGAGTCGCTCTGTAATGTACCGCTCCGCGTTCTTGACCGTCTGTTTGCGGATGTAATCGGGCGGAACCTTCTCGGCCGCAGTGTTGTTGATCTCGATGTAGTAGCCGAACACCTTGTTGAAGCCAACCTTGAGATTGGCGATACCGGTTCGTTGCGACTCCTGCTTCTGGTACTGGCGAAGCCAGTTCTGGCCGTCGGTGGAGATCGACCGCAGACGGTCCAGCTCCGCGGAGAACCCGTTTCGGATGTACCCGCCGTCGCGAACGTGGGCAGGGCAATCGGGTTCGATCGCTGATTCGAGCAGGTCCGCCAGTTCATCCATACTGTCGCACTGGTTCGCCAGACGGGCGAGCAGGTTCGTTCGCATCTGGCCCAGCAATCCTCGCAGTTGCGGCACTTGTCGCAGCGTGCGGGCCAGGGCGAGCAGATCGCGGGGGCTCGTGCGGAATGTACTGATGCGGGCGGCGATCCGCTCGGTATCTGCGATCTGGGTCAGCAGATCGCGGATCTGTGTCAGAATCTGTGTGTTGTCCCGCAACTCCTGCACGGCGTCCTGTCGCTGTTCGATGGCGGCCACGTCGCACAAAGGCATGCACAACCAGTTGCGGAACATCCGTCCGCCCATGCCGGTCTGGGTTTCGTCGAGACAGGCCAGGAGCGAGCCCTTACGGCTCTCGGTCCGGATCGTCTGGAGGATCTCCAGACTGCGAAGTGAGATCGGGTCGATCTGCAGGAAGTTCGTTCGGCTGACCCGCCGGAGGTTCTGAATGTGCCCCAATGTGGTCTTCTGCGTCTCGTTGAGGTATTCGATGATTGCCCCGGCCGGGGGGATGAGGTCTTGGTCGCCGTCACCAATGCCGAAGCCCTCCAGGTTGGCGGTGCCGAAATGCTTGAGCAGACGTTGTTTGGCTTGATACGGATCGAAGTACCAGCTTGGCCGCTCGGTGATGATCGCGCGGGTGAGGCGGCCGATATCGTTGGCGAGCCGGCGGGTCTCCGCCTCGAACAGTTCGCCTCGACGATTCGCAAGGAGGCAGTCGGCGGGCGCGAGCCTCTGCAGCTCGCTGAGCAGTTCTTTCTCCGGTACACG
>CAZLHW010000456.1:0-3600 GCA_964559085.1 uncultured Acidobacteriota bacterium
ATATCGTTGACAGCCAGAATGACCAGCCTACCCAGAACGACAAAATAGACATGTTCATCACCAAGAAGGTAAAGAGCCTTGCCATCAACCCCGTTGACCGCACAGCCGCAGGCGTGATCATTGATAAAGCCAAGAAAGCCAATATTCCCGTTGTTTTCTTTAACAGAGCCCCCCTTCCCGAAGATATGCAGAAGTGGGAGAAGGTCTACTATGTAGGCGCAAGGGCCGAGGAATCGGGAACCATCTCCGGTCAGCTGGTTGTGGACTACTGGAAGGCACATCCCGAAGCCGACAAGAACGGAGACGGCGTTCTCCAGTACATCATGCTCAAGGGCGAACCCGGCCATCAGGACGCAGAGCTTCGTACCCAATACTCTGTCAAGGCCATTGAAGATGCAGGCATCAAGGATGAAAATCTCGCTGACGACACAGCCATGTGGGCTCGCGTAAAGGGCCAGGAAAAAATGGCTGCCTTCCTTGCTTCCCAAGGCGACAAGATAGAAGTCGTTTTAGCCAACAATGACGACATGGCACTGGGAGCCATCGAGGCCCTCAAGGCAGCCGGCTACTTCACCGGCGGCAAGTATATGCCCGTTGTCGGCGTTGACGCCACCGCACCCGCTCTAAAGGCTCTTGAAGACGGCACCCTCCTGGGCACCGTGCTCAACGATGCCAAGAACCAGGGTAAGGCCACCTTCATGCTCGCCTACGTTCTGGCACAGGGCCAGACACCCAACAAGGATAATACCGGCTACGAAATCACCGATGGCAAGTATGTTTGGGTGCCCTACAAGAAGATCACCAAGGAAAACATGGATGAAGCCAAGTAATCCCCCCTCCATGTGCATCACAGGTGCCTTGGAAAGCAAGGGCAGGTAAGCCTTTACATGCCCTTGCTTTCTAATGCAAAACCCAAATACCGACCGGGCTTTTAAACCCGGCGGCAGACAGGAGGCGTGAGGATGAACGGTGACGGTTATATCCTTGAGATGAACGCTATTTCCAAGGAATTTCCGGGTGTGAAGCCGCTGGACAATGTAACCCTCAAGGTGAGGTCCGGTACGGTGCATGCGTTGATGGGAGAGAACGGGGCCGGCAAATCCACTCTCATGAAATGTCTTTTCGGCATCTATAAGCCCGACGCCGGTGAGATTATCTTAGACGGGGAAAGAATCGAGATTCCCAACTCTAAAACCGCGCTGGATAACGGTATTTCCATGATCCATCAGGAGCTGCATCCCGTACCCTTCAGAAGCGTGATGGAGAATATCTGGCTGGGGCGCTTTCCTACCAGGGGTATAGGCCCTTTGAGATTTGTGGATCACAAGAAAATGGCTGCTGATACCCGAAAGCTATTTACTGATCTCGATATGCATATTGATCCCAAAACCAATGTGAGGGACATGTCGGTATCCAAGATCCAGTCCATGGAGATCGCCAAGGCGGTGTCCTACAATTCCAAGGTTATCATTATGGATGAGCCCACATCCTCCCTTACCGACAACGAGGTCGAGCACCTGTTCAGGATAATCAGCGACCTTAAGAGTCGTGGCGTTGCCATTATCTATATTTCTCATAAAATTGAAGAGATTCTGAAGATCGCAGATGAGGTCACCATCATGCGAGACGGCAGGACCATGGGGACCTGGGATGCCTCGGAGATGACCACTGATCTTATCATTTCCAAGATGGTGGGACGGGACCTGACCCACCGTTTCCCTGAAAAAAGTAATATACCCGGTGAGGTGGTATTAAGGGTCGAGGGCTTAACATCGCCCTTTAAGTCCTTCCGGGAAATCTCCTTTGAGCTGAGAAGGGGAGAGATCCTGGGCATTGGCGGTCTTGTGGGCGCTCAACGCACAGAGCTTGTGGAGGCCCTTTTCGGCCTTCGGGCCATCAAAACCGGGAGGATTACCCTCAACGGCAAGGAAATCAGGATTAAGAACCCCATAGAGGCAAAAAGGCATAAAATGGCGCTTCTCACAGAGGAACGGCGTGTGACCGGCATCTTTCCGGTGTTGAATGTCCTTGAAAACACTGTAATGGCCAATGTGGAGCGTTATGTCACACCCGTCAGGCTTTTGGATGAAAAGAAACGAAAGCAGGATGCATCGGAAAGCGTCAATATGCTCAGGGTCAAGACACCGTCTCTTAAAACCCTCATCAAGGACCTTTCGGGCGGCAATCAGCAAAAGGTACTGTTTGCCAGATGGCTTCTGACCCAACCCGATATTCTCATTCTGGACGAGCCGACGAGAGGTATCGATGTGGGTGCTAAATATGAGATCTATACCATCATGGCAGATCTGGCGAAACAGGGAAAGAGCATCATCATGATATCCTCCGAGATGCCCGAGCTCCTGGGGATGTCCGACCGCATCATGGTGATGTGTGAGGGCAGGCTTTCAGGCTTCTTAGAGGGCCAAACGGCATCGGAAGAAGATGTGATGCGCCTTGCCACACAGTTTATGGTTTAAGAGGAGGTTCTGATCGATGGATGGTTTTACATTAAAAAAAGCCAAAAGCTATATAGAACAGCATGCAATCTACTTCGTACTGATTGTTCTCGTGGCGGCTATCGCCATTCGTGACCCCCGATTTCTTTCGCTGGAGTGTTTGAGAGATATCCTTCTGCAAAGCTCCACCAGGGTGATCATCGCATTAGGTGCCGCTTTTGTTCTCATTACAGGAGGTGTGGACCTTTCAGCAGGACGCATGGTGGGTATGGCGGCCGTGCTTTCGGCCTCCATGCTTCAGGTTCCCGACTATGCCCGCCGGTTTTTCCCTGATCTGCCTCAGCTCTGGGTGCTCATTCCCATACTCATCGCCATTGTGGCCACTACCCTGGCAGGCCTGCTCAACGGCTTTGTCATCGCCAGGTTCAATGTGCCGCCCTTTATCGCCACTCTAGGCATTATGATTATCGTGTATGGGCTCAATTCCATCTACTTCGACCTGCCGCCTAACGACTCCCAGCCTATCGGCGGACTTCGGGACGATTTTACCTTCCTGGGCTCAGGCTATTTCCTGTCCATACCCAACATCGTCATCATTGCCCTGGTGGTATCGGCCATTGTCTGGGTGATCTTCAATAAGACCCGGCTTGGCAAGAATATGTATGCTATCGGCGGAAACAAGGAGGCCGCAAGGGTTTCGGGCATCAATGTGGGGAAAAACCTCATCGCCATTTACGCCATAGCCGGTGCGCTCTACGGCCTTGCCGGCGTGCTTGAGGCAGCCAGAACAGGCGGAGCCACCAACAACTACGGCAATATGTATGAGCTGGATGCCATCGCGGCCTGTGTGGTGGGCGGTGTCTCGAACCTCGGTGGTATCGGGACAGTGCCGGGTGTCCTTGCCGGTGTGTTGATCTTCAATGTCATCAACTACGGCCTCACCTTTATCAATGTCAGCACCTATGCCCAGTACATCATCAAGGGTGCCATCATCATTATCGCAGTGGCCTTTGATATCAGAAAGTATCTGGCCAGAAAGTAAACGAGGCTGGTAATTTGAGTATTATTGTGCAGGCATAGCGGCTGTAACCTGCAGCAATTTAGCGCTCCTGAATCCATCCAAGGATTCAAGTCGCGCTCGCTG
>CAZLHW010000457.1:0-1153 GCA_964559085.1 uncultured Acidobacteriota bacterium
CCGTGCCGCAGGGCCGGCCGTGGCCCGCCCGCTACCAGGCCAACCTCCTGCAAGGCCAGGAGGGCAACGTCAGCGACCTGCAAGGCGCAAAGAGCGAAGGCCTGATCAAGCCCGGCGACTGGAACCGGTTCAAGCTGACCGTCCGCGGCACGAAAGCGGCCCTGGAAATCAACGGTCAACCGGCTTGGGAGGCCGACGGCCTGGCCGACCCCGAGGGCTACATCGCCCTGCAAGCCGAAGTCCCCGGCGGCGGCCAGCACCGCTTCCGAAACGTCTATTTAACCGAGTTGAAATAGTATTTGAAATTATATCATGGTGTGATATAATTTCAAAACATGATATACCGCATCTACACAAAACGGCTCCTGGAGATGCTGGAGCTTTTCCCTGTCGTGGCGGTTATCGGTCCTCGGCAGGTGGGGAAATCCACGCTCGTGTTGTCCGAGCCGATCGGTCGGAACCGTAGGTATATCACTCTCGATGACTTGGCCAGCCGTGCTTTGGCGGAGAGGGACCCGCTGGCGCTCCTGGAACAGGCGGGTCCTGTCACGATCGATGAGATTCAACTGGTTCCCGAGCTTCTGAGGGGCGTCAAGCAGCAAGTCGATCGCGATCGTTCCGCGGGGCGCTATCTGATCACAGGCTCGGCGGACCTGAACCACTGTGCGGATCTGTCCGGCGTCCTGGCCGGGCGGGTCGGAATCCTGCCGCTGCCGCCCATCACCTGCTTCGAAGAGCGCGGTATGCCGGGGACCCCGCTCTGGGCCCACTTCCTGCAACAGGGGACGATCGACACCGCGGTCTCTGCGAGAATTCACCCCGAGAGCTTCAACTGGAATCGCATCGTCACGGGTGGCTTTCCCCTGAGCCTCACCGCAAAGAACGACTCTCAGAGGACTCTTTGGCTGGAGGCATTTCGAAGCACGTATCTGGAACGGGATCTGCGTCGCATCAGCGATATCGGTCATCTGGCGGAATTCTCGCGCCTCATGGAGCTCTCGGCCGCGAGGACGGCCCAACTGCTCAATCAGGCGGAGCTGGCTCGGGATGCCGGCCTGAGCCCCGCCACGGCGGGACGCTATCTCTCGATCCTGGAGGCCAGTTTTCTCATTCATCGCCAGGCTCCCTACTACGAGAACATCGGCAAGCGGTT
>CAZLHW010000457.1:1163-3569 GCA_964559085.1 uncultured Acidobacteriota bacterium
GGGGATCCACTCGAGAGACTACCACGTGACGTATGGCATGAAAGGGCCCCTGTTCGAGACCTTCGCCTTCGGGGAGATCCAGGCGCTCCTGCCGCTGTACATGCCTCAGGCACGACTTTACTATCTTCGCACTCACGACGGCCTGGAAATCGACGGTCTGATTCAGCAGGGTTCTACCCTGATCCCGTTCGAAATCAAGGCCGCCCAAACGGTCACCGCCGAGGATGCCAGACCCCTGCGCCGCTGGATGGCCCTCAGCGGACGAGATGGAATCGGCTTCGTTCTGTACGCCGGCAATCGCGTCCAACTCATCGATCGAGGCATTTGGGCAATTCCCATCCACGCCTCAATCGAGCCGTCGATCTGAAGCCCGGTGTTGGCCGGCCCGGCTGCTGCCGCGTTTCTTCAATAGAATGTAGGGGTGGAAACCCCGAGTTTCAGGAGATAAGACGATGAAACCGATACGAACCACCGCCGCGCCGGCGGCGATCGGGCCTTACAGTCAGGCTGTTGCGGAAGGGCGGTTGCTCTTCACGTCGGGCCAGATCCCTATCGACCCCGCCACCGGCGAGCTTCGCAACAGCGACATCGCCACCGCCGCAAGGCAGGTGCTGACGAATCTCCGCGCGGTGCTCGTCGCAGGCGGAGCGGACCTGACCACCGTCGTCAAGACCACCGTGTTTCTCAAGGACATGCGGGACTTCCAGGCCTTCAACGCGGTCTATGGCGAGTTCTTCAAAGAGCCCTTCCCGGCCCGAAGCTGCATTCAGGTCGCGGGCCTGCCCAAGGACTCGCTGGTCGAGATCGAGGCGGTCGCCGTACGGCAGGAATGACGGGAAGTCATGACCGGTGTTTGCCCCGCAACCCCACAAGGTTCCTCCCCCCAGAGGAACAAGGCAAGTGAACAGCGGGTTCGTCAAGTGCTTTCGCGTATGGCGCTTTGAGGAGGATGCGTTGATCTTGTCCCGGCGGGGGACTACAATGGGCCCGTTTTTCAAGGAGGTCTATGACCGAAACCGTCGCACCGAAGACGCATCGTCACGAGCTCAGCCGGGAGCTGGGGTTGATCGCCGCGATCGCTTGCGGCGTGGGCTCGATGATCGGGTCGGGCATTTTCAAAAAGCCCGGGTTGATGGCCGCGCAGTTGGGCTCGCCCGAGTTGCTCGTTCTGGTCTGGGTCGTGGCGGGCGTCATGACGCTCTTCGGGGCTCTCTCCATCGCGGAGATCTCCGGCATGTTCCGCGACCCCGGCGGCCAGTACATCTACTTCAACAAGGGCTACAACCGTTTCGTCGGTTATCTCTACGGCTGGGCGGTCTTCGTCGTCATTCAGACCGGCTCCATCGCCTCGATCGCGTATGTCTTCTCCGATTCGTTGAACTACTTCGTGCCGTTGCCACGACTCCCGGAAGCGTGGGAGCAGTGGAGCATCCCGATTCCTTGCATCGGTGCGATGACGCCTTTCAAATTCCTCGGCCTGAAGCTCTCGACCATCGCTCTGGTGATGTTTCTGACCGGGATCAACTACCTGGGCGTCAAGCTCGGCAGCGCGATCCAAGTCGTCTTCGCGGCGATGAAGGTCGCGATCATTCTGGCCATCGTCGTGCTGGCCTTCTCCCTGGGACAAGGCGACGTGGCGAACCTCACCCGCTCGGCGGCCGCCGTCGAGTCCGGCCCGGTCGGCTCCACCTCGGTCTTTCTCCTGATCATCATGGCGATGGCAGGTGCCTTCTGGGCCTACGACGGCTGGATCAACGTCACCTACATGTCCGGCGAGATTCGCGACGTCCAGCGTGACTTGCCCAGGTCCATGGCCATCGCGGTCATGATCGTGGTCGGTGTCTACGTCCTGGTGAACCTGGCGTACCTCTACGTGATCCCGGTCGACCGGATCGCGGAGAATTACCGTGCCGCCGAGGCGACGGGCGGCGGGTACATCGTCGCCATCGACGTCGCCAATACCTTCCACAGCCGCTGGGGCGACGCGATCATCGCGGCGGCCATCATGGTCTCGACCTTCGGGGCCGTCAACGGGACCACGATGATGTCCGCGCGGGTCTATTTCGCCATGGCTCGCGAGGGTCTGTTCTTTCGAAGTCTGGGCGAAGTGCATCCGCGGTTCCGCACGCCGGGACGGTCGCTCCTGGTCCAAGGGATTTGGGCGTCGATTCTCATTCTCAGCGGCACCTTCGATCAACTGACGGACATGCTGATCTTTGTGAGCTGGATTTTCTACGGCCTGGCGGCGGCAAGCGTCTTTACGCTTCGTCGTCGCATGCCCGACACACCCCGACCCTACAAGGTCTGGGGTTACCCCTGGACGCCGATCCTGTTCATCGTGTTTGCGGCGATCTACGTCGTCTTCACGCTCTACTCGGACATCCTGAGCTTCCGCAAGGGCGAGAC
>CAZLHW010000458.1:0-3568 GCA_964559085.1 uncultured Acidobacteriota bacterium
GGTGTGACCTGACGCAAGATCATTGTCGATACCTCCGGCGGAGCCGGCCGGCACGGCGGCGGCGCTTTCAGCGGCAAGGACCCATCGAAGGTCGACCGCAGCGGGGCCTATTTCTGCCGCCGGATCGCGCGGCAGCTGATCAAGCAGAATTACGCGAAGAGAGCGGAGATACAGGTTTCCTATGCCATTGGAATGGCCAAACCGCTTTCCGTCCGTGTGGATACCTTCGGAACCGGCGATCCCAATGCCGCCGCGGAATATGTCATGAGCCTCGATTTCCGTCCGGCCCGAATTATTGAGCAGCTGCAGCTCCTTCAGCCGATCTATCGGCAAACCACGAACTACGGCCATTTCGGCAAACCGGGATTGCCCTGGGAAAAGTAATCAGATTGACGATTGACGGTTTACGATTGACGATTGAAATCTGTTTTAATTCGTCAATCGTCAATCGTCAATCGTAAATAAGTACGGCGGCTCCCTGTAGTTTTCCTTCGCGCAGGCGGCTCAACGCTTCATTTGCATCGGTCAGCGGAAAAAGCTGCACCTCTGTTTTCACCGGCACCTTCGGCGCCAGAGCCAGAAGCTCCTCTCCGTCTCTTCTTGTCAGATTCGCCACGGCGCGGACTACTCTTTCTTCCCATAGGATCTGATAGGGAAACGAGGGAATATCACTCATGTGAATTCCGCCGCAGACGACGGTGCCTCCTTTGAGGGTCGCGCGGAGCGCGGCGGGAACAAGGGATCCGACAGGAGCGAAAATGATGGCTGCATCCAGCGGTTCAGGCGGCATTTCCGTTGAATCGCCGGCCCATGCGGCTCCGAGTCGCAATGCGAATTTCCGGGCACTGGAGTCTCCGGGTCGGGTAAAGGCAAATACCTTCTTCCCCTGATAGACCGCGATTTGCGCAACGATGTGGGCGGCGCCGCCGAATCCATAAAGTCCAAGCCTTTCGACTTCTTCCCCGGCCATGCGATACGAGCGGTATCCGATGAGGCCGGCGCAAAGAAGAGGAGCAGCCTCAGCATCGCTGTAATTTTCCGGAAGCGAAAAGCAGTAGCGCCGGTCGGCTACGGCATACTCGGCATAGCCGCCATCCAGTGTGTATCCGGTAAACTGAGGCTCGTCGCAAAGATTCTCTTTTCCGGTTCGGCAGAAAGCACATCGGCCGCAAGTGTAACCCAGCCAGGGAATGCCAATTCTCTCGCCGACCTTAAAGGATGTTGCGTTCTTCCCGGTTTGAACTACGGTTCCGACGATTTCATGACCGGGGATGACGGGCAATTTGGGATTGGGCAAATCCCCGTCCACTAAATGAAGATCGGTCCGGCACACAGCGCAGGCGCGAACCCTGACCAATACCTGATCCGGATTCGGCCGGGGAACCGGCACTTCTTTGTAGACAAGCGGTGCGCCGGGCGTTTCAAGCACCATGGCGTGCATTACATGCGGGATCTCCATGAATTCCCCCCTATCAAAATGATGCATGGCACATATGGGATTATATACGGTCTGATCCGCAAAGACTTCGCGGTTAATTTGCTGCTTTTTGCAGGCTGGCGAGCAGCTCTTCCACTTGGGCAAGCTCCTCTTCCGTTGCATGTGCTTTAGCCCTGTTCAACGACGCGATGGCAGAAATCAGATCTCCGTTGATGGCATGGATGAGCCCAAGATTGAAATGGACGCCGGCCGAATTCGGTTCAATTACGGCGGCTATGTCGTAGTGCAGGCGCGCCAGCCGGAAATCGCCTGCTTCAAAATACAGATGCGCAAGATTGAAATGGGCTTCAAAGTGACGCGGATCGCAGCGCAGCGCGTTGGTGAAATGGTCAAAAGCTTTAGGAAGATTGTTTTCTTCATACGCCAGAATGCCCAGATTGCAGTAGGCGTCGGATACACATTCGCCGCCGTGAATGGCCTTGAAATACATCTCCACGGCCCGCTTGTCTCCTTGTTCATGCAGGATCAGGGCTTCCTCAAAGGGGCTGAGCCTCACAGGCAGCTTGATGAGCTGCCCGCCTTTTTGCGGGAACAGGTTGAGCTGCCCGTTCAGCTCGGCTTCGATCTGCCGGGTGGTGAGTCCCTGATTCCGCAATTCGCGGACGCGGCGAAACTGGGTCAGGGCTTGAAAGTCATAGCGGATTTCGCCCTCTGTTTCAGACGCAACGGCCTGCACGACCCCCTCTCTTGTCCATCGACGGATTTCCTGTTCGCTCAGTCCAAACTGGCGGCTGATTTCGCTCACCGTATAGGTTGCCTGAACCCGCTGAAGCCCTTTGCCCCTGCCCGCCTTTGTAAAAGGCATGATGTTCATGAAATACCTCGGATAGATTTCTTCTCTATAATCTGCGCATATTGAAGGCTTTCTTTATATCACTGCGGGATGCGTCTATCCACTCCATCCTGCAGGTTCTCCAGAGGCAGAACCCTCTCATATTGAAAAAGCATCGTTGCTTAAGTCGCAATCGACCTTGAGCCGTTGATAGAGTCGCGTCCCACGAGATTCGGAACGCGGCACATCCTAATTCTCGGGCACGCTGCTGGAGATTACGGAAGGGAATTGCTTAGTGCGCAGGAGAAAAGGATTCGAGAATGGCGACGGCGACATCCAGGGTCCCCTTCCGCTGGAAATCTCCAACAACAAGAAAGGTTCCCGGCATTAGGCGCATATTGGCTACGTTGAAGGATGTTGCCCCGCTTGTGAGCACAATCGAGGCGTAGTCTCCAACCTGAAACGCCTGCAGCGAGTAGGAATCCAGATTGCCGCGCAGAGCGGTGGCGTCAGCCCCAAGGGTATCCGGCACCGCTTCCAGGAAGCCGTCTGGGCGCCAACCCAGCATCTGCTCCGCTCCTCCGATCTGAGCCGCCATCACATAGTCAAGCGCGGAGTCTTTCGCGACCAGGTGCAGGAGATATTCGGGCATAAAGCTTAAATAGCCGGTCTGCAAAGGCCGGAATTTATCTGTGTAATGAAAGGTGCGCAAAATCCCGAAAGCCGGACTTACCGTCATAATCTGCCGCATGCCGTTGCGGATGGGTCCGGCGCACGGGATGACCGCGTCGTAGGCGGTTAAAAAGCTGCCGCCCGTTCTGTAACCACCGGTTCCGTCCCCCAGCAATACGGCTCCCAGAAGCCATTCCTGCCGGGCGGCCAGAACATCCGTGTTCCCGTCCAAATTAAGGTCGTCGACGTAGAAGGAACTCTTCCTTGCGACGGCATCCGGGTTGATATAAAGATGGAATGCCCGTGCGCCGTCCGCTGAAACAAAATTTTTGCCGCCCGATCGCTGGGCCGATTTAGCCTGCAGCACTCCTGATCCGTCAAAATCGCCGAGGATCAAAAAGCTTCCCGATGGGAAATAGACCGGAACTGTGCCGGTATTAGAATCTGCAGTTTTTGTGGAATTTGAATCCTGCGATGGATCCTTTTTCTTATCGTCCGGATCCCACTTTTCCTGCTCGACGGTTTCTTTGGTGTCGGAGGTTTCTTCGGTTGTTGAAGATTTCTGTTTCTGGAGAGCTTCGGTAAATGGATTCTGTTCTTCGTCTTTTTCAGAATCCAATGCTTCG
>CAZLHW010000459.1:0-3559 GCA_964559085.1 uncultured Acidobacteriota bacterium
GCGCAAAGCTGAAGCGGCCATCAGCTCCTTGACCGTAAGAGATTCTTTACCGGCGAGAATATCCAGAAGAACGTCTTCCTGAGGCCGCAACCCGGGGGGACGGAATCCTCCCTTGAGAAGCGTGGCCGTCTTCGGTGCAAGCGACACGATGCGTTCGCCGGATACCTGAGTGCCTGTCGGGAAAAGCGCGCGGCAGACTTCTCCCGGAGGCGCAAAGTAGTAGCGCGCAACCCATAGCGCTGTCTCCATAAGCACGGCGGGGACGGAGATTTCCGGTTCCAGCAACTCGCGCACGGGACGAAGCCGGAAATCGCCGAGCCGGCCTTTGTCCAAAGCGCCCGTCACATAACCGGTCACCAGCTTGCGGCCGACAGGGACCAGGACGCGCATGCCGGCTGCAATCCGTTCCCGGAACTGAGGGGGAACGGAATAGGCAAAAGTCTTGTGGACTCCGACTGGAATCGCGACATCTACAAATTCGGCCATAGCGAATTACGGATTACGGCAACGCATTATGAATGAACAACTGTGACGCGTGTTTATAATTCGTCCACCGACGCCCGCAGCGAAAGAAGATACTGCCGGACAATCTTCATGTCTTCCCACACTTTGCGCTTCTCGTTCGGATTTCTCAGCAGATAGGCGGGATGGAAGGTTGCCATCATTTTTGCGCCTCTGTAATCGATCAGCTGCCCGCGCAGGCGGCCGATGGGCTGCGTCGTACGCAGGAGCGTCTGCGCGCCAAAGGCGCCCAGGGCGCATATTACCTTCGGCTTTACCGTTGCAATCTGGCGAAACAGGAATTGTTCGCAGGCTGCAATCTCGTCAGGCTCGGGATCCCGGTTTCCCGGCGGACGGCATTTCAGGATATTGCAGATATACACCTCATCCCGCCGCATGCCGATCGATTCGATGATCTTCGTCAGCAGCTGGCCGGCGCGCCCGACAAAGGGCAATCCCTGCGCATCTTCATCCGCTCCGGGCGCTTCGCCGACAAACATGAGCTCAGCATGAGGATTGCCGGAACCGAAGACAAGGTTCGTCCGCGTGGACGCGAGCTTGCTGCGGCGGCAGTCTTTCAAGTCCGCATGAATGGAGTCGAGAGATTCTTCGGACTGCTGCAGCGTATCGAACATGGATTCATTCACCGCAATTTTTGGACCGGCGGAAAACGGCATCCTCTTGGCATATGGTGGCGCGGCAGGATTCGGGCTTTCAGTCTTGCGAACTACAGATCGCTTGCCCGGCTCAGGGATCCGCATCCAGCGCACACCCAAGTCGCGGCAGAGCCGCAAATGACCATGGATCTGCGCACGGAAATACTCCTTATCCTTCATGTTCCCAGCTCCAGTTCATCCAGGACGGATTCATCATTGCGCCAGTTCCGGGCGGTCCTTACCTGCAAACCCAGATAGACTTTGCAATCCAGCAACTTCTCCAGATCAGCCCGCGCGGCAATCCCGAGGTCGCGCAATTGCGAGGCCCCGGCGCCCAGAATAAGCCCCTGCTGGGATATCTTCTCAACCAGTATGTCCGCTGCGATAACGATCAGCTTCTGATCTTCGCGCCGGCTCTCGTCGAATTTCCGGACGAGCACGGCACAGGTATACGGCAATTCCTCACGCACGCGTTCCAGAAGTTTTTCGCGTATGAATTCCGCAGCCAGGAACCGCTCGGTCCGATCCGTAACCTGTTCGGAATCATAAAGCGGTTCGCCTTCGGGCAAATGTTCGAATATCCTGTTCCGCAAAAGATCCAGGTTTTCGCCCGATTTAGCCGAGATGGGAATGATATCCAGAAAATCATAGGCCGCGCCGTATCGCTGCATAATCGGCAGGAGCGCCGGCTTGGCGATTTTATCAATTTTATTGAGAAGCAGGACGGTAGGGGCCTGCGCCTTTTTTACGGTTTCCAGAACAAAATTTTCGCCTGCGCCGAAAGAGACGGAAGCATCCGTAACCATGAGAACCAAGTCCACATCGCGCAATCCTTCATAGACCGTGTGCAGCATGCGCCGGTTCATCTTGTAGGCAGGCTTGTGGATTCCGGGCGTATCCAGAAAGGCAACCTGCCCCCGGGCGTCTGTTGCGATTCCCAGGATCCGATGACGCGTGGTTTGGGGCTTGGAAGAAACAATGGAAATCTTCTGCCCGACCAGCGCATTAAGCAGCGTGGATTTTCCGGAATTGGGTCTTCCGACAATGACTGCGGTTCCGAATTTCATGAGGGATCCAGTTTCAATGCAGAATACAGGAGTCCTTTTTCCGGGAATAGAAGCACCCTGATGCTGAGCCGGCGGGTGTGTCCGTCCTCGGCGACCGATTTATGACTCAGGCCTGCCTGCCTCTTGCCGCCAGCGCCAATTCCAGAATCCTGCCGGCGATCGAAAGCTTCGATTGCTCGTTCAGCACAACATTCTCTCCGGATCGGCGGAGAACGACAACCGAAGACGTATCCGATCCGAAAACTCCCGTGGATACATCATTGGCGACGAGGAGATCCAGATTTTTATCCATGAGTTTATTCCTCGCCGACTCCAGGAGACGCTCCGTTTCCGCGGCAAAGCCTACAAGGACCTGGTCTTTCTTCTGTTTTCCGAGCAGGGCCAGTATGTCGTCATTTTGCGTCAGGCGCAGCGTCATGGCGGCGCTGCCTTTTTTGATCTTTTGTTCCGCGAATTCCACCGGACGATAGTCGGAAACAGCGGCCGCCTTGATCACAATATCCATTTGAGGAAAGAGATCCAGGACCGCATCCCGCATTTGGGCCGCGGAACGCACAGGAATGTAGTGCGCACCGGCCGGAGGATTCAAATTTGTGGGCCCGGATACCAGAAAGACTTCGGCGCCGCGCTGGAGTGCAGCCTGAGCCAAAGCGTATCCCATCTTCCCCGAACTGCGGTTGGATAAAAACCGGACGGGGTCGATATCTTCCACGGTGGGGCCCGCCGTGACCAGCACCTTCAGTCCTTCGCATGATTTGTCGTTGTTCAGAACATCCAGAATTCGCGCAACAATAACATCGACGGAAGCGAGGCGGCCTTCCCCCTCCATGCCGCAGGCCAGTTTCCCCGGTTCCGGATCGACGAAATAATGGCCCCGCGCTTTCAGTAGCTCCACATTGGCCCGGACGGCGCTATGGCGCCACATCTCCACATTCATGGCGGGCGCAATCAACACCGGGGCGGGCGTTGAAAGATAGAGCGTAGACAGAAAATCATCCGCAATGCCGTGCGCAAATTTCCCCAGTATATTCGCGGTGGCGGGAGCAACCGCCAGCAGCCGGATCGACTGGGCGACGCTGATGTGATGAATATCGCGGTTCTGTTCCGGGCGCCACATGTCGGTGATGACGTTGAGCCCGGACAGCGACTCAAAGGTCAGAGGCGTAACGAATTCTGCGGCCGCGCGCGTCAGGACTACCTGGACCGATACTCCTGCTTTCTGCAGCCCCCGCATTATCTCGATCGCCTTATACGCGGCGATACATCCGGTTACCCCCAGTGCGATCTTCACGTCATGTGCCCTAGTTCTGAGCCGAAGGATCCGCCACAGGCAGC
>CAZLHW010000460.1:0-3558 GCA_964559085.1 uncultured Acidobacteriota bacterium
GCTGGGGCCGGATTTCAGCCTGTCATTGCGCGAATCGACAATAACAACCGATTGCGATTCCGATGGAACGGGTTTCTGAATCCAGGTTAGAGCGCCCGCATGTACTCGGGCCGGAGCAAGGAGGGGTCGTTCTTCTGAAGAACTTCTCGGATTACTTTAAGCGCCGGCTCCTTTTCCTCCGGCATCCGGATGCGCAACGGCAGATAGTTTGACGCATGGTTCGAGGCAAAGAAGCACCTGGTGAATTGACAATGCGCGATCATCAATCCCAGTTCCCGTATTAATTCAAAGGGGGACGGCAAAACGAGCTTCCCGCTCTCGATCTCATCCGCGATGGGCGTGCCCGGCACGACCATTAGGGAAAGGGCCCCGACAAATTCCGGATCCATCTCCGACAGGACCTTGCCTGTGTCCTCGGCGTGTTCCCGGCTTAGCGCCACTCCGCCGATACCAAGCAGAACGGTGACCGAAAGCAGAATTCCTGCATCTTTAACGCGTCTTGCGGCGCGTATCATCTGCTCGGCCGTGGCATTTTTACGGATGCGCTTAAGGACCTCCGGATTACCCGACTCGAGCCCCAGATAAATGATGCCCAGTCCAAGCCTCTTCAGCTCCTTTAATTCCTCAGGATCCTTTTTGAGTACATCGACTGCGTTGGCGTAAATGCCAACCCTCTCCAGCCCGCGGATTTTCTCTTTCAAATAGCTGAGGATTCTAACCAGGTCCGCCTGTGGGATGACGAGCGCATCCCCATCTGCCAGGAAAACCCTGGGAATGTGTCCGTAGGCTGCCGCTTCGTCGATGTCCTCCTTAATCTCTTCGAACGATTTGATACGAAAAGACTTCTCCCGGAAGGAGTGGCAGAAGGTGCATCGATTGTAGGAGCACCCTACTGTGACCTGGAGGATAAGGCTGTTCGCTTCGCTTGGCGGTCTGTAAATCATCCCTTCATATTTCATGCCTCTCTCCTTCGCACATCTAAAAATAGCATACCGCTGCCGGGGACATGGAAAGAAATAGTCGGAAGCGGACAGTCAACCGCCATGGCGCCCGATAAATTGTCTAAAGGTTTAGGACGGAGGGCACGATAACCAAACTGCAACCCCAAAAAGGCATAAGCTACTCTGGCATATGAATTTGGGCATCTGTTGCCGGCGCAATCCTCAACCGCATGCCCGATCTGGCGGTGCAGTAAAGATGGATATGGAAGGCAAGCCAATCAAGGATCTTGCGAATGAGCTGGAATCTCTGCGCGAAGAGATCGCTCATCTGCAAAGCCTGATCCAGAATCCAATCCCGGAATCGCCGCGAGAAGAAACCGCGCGGCCCGAAATGCCCGGCCTCCCTGAAAACGGACCCTTTGGAATGGCGCTGGTGGACTCCCAATGCCGCATACTGAATGCCAACCGCGCCTTTTGCCGGATGATGGGTTATGGAGAGCAGGAAATAGTCGCCCTCCGGCTGCAGGATTTGGCCCAGGATCCCGCATTCTGCGCCGGTCTCGTTCCGCAGGTGCTCGATGCCGTCGTCCCATCCGTAAAAGTGGAGCAACTATTCAACAAGAAGAGCGGAGAATCTTTCTGGGTCCAGGTCACCGCATCCGCGGCCCCTGAAGGACATGGAAAGAGCTGCGTGATCATCCTTGAGGATATCAGCGCGCGAAAATGGGCCGAGGTTGAAATTGAAACGGAAAAACAGCTGCTGGAGCGCCTCATCAACAGCAGTGTGGACGGCATCCTTGCCTTCGATCGCGAGGCCTTCTTCACGGTATGGAATCCGGGGATGGAAAAGATATTCGGCGTCAGCGCAAGGGAAACCCTTGGAAGAAGCGCATTCCAGGCTTGTCCCTTTCTCAAAGAGCTTGGCGAAGACGCCAATTTCGCGGCCGCCCTCCGAGGGGAAAAGGTTATTTCGCGGGACAAGGAGTATTCGATTCCCGGCACTAACAGGCGCGGATACTTTGAGGGATATTACGGTCCCATGCTGGATGCGAGAAGCGGCGAAGTGATCGGCGGCCTGGCCATCTTCCGCGATGTCACGGAACGAAAGCTTGCAGAAGAGGCAAAGCGGGCCAGCGAAAACCGCTATCAGGAACTGTTTGAGAACGCCTACGACATGGTGTACACCCACGACCTGAACGGCAGAATCACTTCCATCAACAAAGCTGCCGAACGCATAACGGGATACGCCCGCGAAGAAGCGCTGCAGATGAGCATTTTTCAGCTTGTCGCGCCGGAATTTCAGGCGAGTGCGCACCGGATGATCGAATGCCAAGTTGCCAATGAAGCACCCATCACTCAGGAGTTGGATATTCTGGCAAAAGACGGCAGCCGCGTTACGCTGGAAGTCAGCAACCGCCTGATATTCCATCAGGGAGCGCCGGCGGCCATCCAGGGAATCGCAAGAGACATTACGCAACGCAAGAAAACAGAGGAAGCGCTGCAGGAGGCAAACAAAAAGCTGGAAGCCTGGGTCGAGGATCTTGAACAGCGCTCGCGTGAAATGACGCTGCTGAGCGAGATGGGCGACATTCTGCGCGCCTGTCTCACAACAGAAGAAGTGTATGAGGTGATTGTGCGGGTGGCTCAGGAGGTTTTCCCCTCCATCAGCGGCGCACTTTACGTCATTGGCCCGCTGCGAAATATCGTTGAGGCCGTTGCCGAATGGGGCGACACTTCAAGCCTGGAACTCACCTTTGCACCCGACGAATGCTGGGCTTTGCGCCGCGGCAGGATGCACTGCGTCGAGGATACCAACGTGGGCCTGCTCTGCAGACACGTCCACGAATCGGAATCCGGAAGCTACATGTGCGTTCCCATGATGGCCCAGAGTGAAGCGCTGGGGATCCTGCACCTGACTCGGCCCGAAAACACCCCCATGCCCGAAGCCAAGCAGCGCGTGGCGATGGCTATGGCGGAACATGTGGCGATGGCGCTCTCCAATCTCCGGCTGCACGAAACACTTCGCAATCAGTCCATTCGAGACCAGATGACGGGACTTTTTAACCGAAGCTTTATGGAAGAATCCCTGGAACTTGAGATGCGGCGCGCGGCACGCACACAACTTCCACTCAGCATCATCATGCTGTCGCTGGATGATTTCCAGCAGTTGACGGAAAATTACGGATTGGACGCCGGAGACACAATCCTCCGGAGAGCCGGCATGATGCTTCAGGCGAATGTTCGGAAAGGGGACATCGCCTGCCGCTTCAGCGGCCAGACTTTTGTCCTCGTTCTGCCTCAGACCTCCTATGAAGTAAGCCTGCAGCGGGCGAAAACACTTCTTGACCTGGTACGATCCCTCGAAGTCAAAAACCTGGGCGAATCCGTAGGCTGCATTTCCGCCTCGGTTGGCCTGGCCGTCTATCCAAGCAATGGACAAACCGTTGAAGCTCTGCTCCGATCGGCAGAATCCGCCTTAAACCGCGCCAGAAGCAGCGGCGGCAATCAGGCGTTCGGCGCCATTTAATGGACACAAGGCCCTAATTTTTTATTCCATAAATCCGGGGGATTATCGCCCGGGATTTGCAGGGGCGGTATCGCATTCGGGATCGGATTC
>CAZLHW010000461.1:0-3555 GCA_964559085.1 uncultured Acidobacteriota bacterium
CTGTCCGTCCGGGCGGATAATGGGCGATCCCAGATAGGAAACCATGTTCATTCCGACCGCTGCGTTGTCTTTCCAGTCGGGATATTCACGGGCATCCGGCAGCAGCATGGGTTTGCGATTTTTCGCGACCCATTCACAATAAAAGCCGGAATCAGGATACTGCGTCTTAAAGCCAACGGGATAGGGATTGCCTTCGGACTGACTGGATAGAAATATCTCAATTTCAGAAGCGTCGATGCGCGTGATCAATCCGGCCGGAACATGCAGCAGCTCAGCCGCTAGGTTGAGCATATTCTGCCATCCTTCAATGATTTCGCTTACCAGGGTTTCTCGGTTGAACGGGTTTCTATCCATTTCCGCACCTGTGGACTCCTTTTACACGGGTCTTTCAAACATTAAGGACTTTAGGATTCGCCTATTATAATCCCACACACTAATGTTTTAAACCATACCGGCTTTTCAATCGGAGAAGTGCAAAATGCGTTGGAAATTGTTCTCCAAGGCGCCCGAAGCGAGCAAGCGGCAGGGGATTGATTTTGCCTGTCGTGCAAGGAAACGGGATGCTATAGTACCATCCATTTAAAGGAATGAAGGCAGCGTTGTACTTGCCGGAGTGGCAAATAGGCCTCGGTGGTGGAGCCCGGATCTATGGGGACTTTTTCTGCTTTCGGGGGTCTGCCGCCGGATGGAAGCACAACGGGGCGTGGTCGCAGAATGAAGCGTGCAGGCATTCACCAGATAGCGGATATGGCCGGCGTATCCATCGGCACGGTCGACCGTGCTTTGCACGGCCGCTCCGGGATCAGCGAAGCCACGCGCCGGCGCGTTTTGCGCATCGCCAAGCAGCTATCCTATAAGCCGCATCCCGCGGCCCGGATCCTGTCGGTCGGACGCGCCAATCTGCGGGTTGGGGTCTGCATACCCAAGGAAATTCATTTTTTCTACGACCAGGTGCGGGCAGGCATTTACGAGGAAGCCGGCCGGATTGAGGGACTGGGGATTGAAATTGTATATCGGCCCGTTCCAGGCCTGGGAGAAGGAGAAGGGGAACAGATCTCCGCTCTGCTCGCAGAAGGGGTTCAGGCATTAATAGTCACGCCGGGGAATCCGAAATCGGTTACGCCCCTGATCGACAGAGCTGAAAAACAGAATGTGCGAGTCGTCTGCCTTACGACCGATGCAGCGGGAAGCCGCCGCACAACCTTCGTGGGCATTAATCCCGAACTGAGCGGCCGTCTTGCAGCGGAGCTGATGTCCAAGTTTGTTCCGGCCGGCTCCAAGGTTGCCGTCATCACGGGGATGCTGGCTACGGAGGAACATCGTCTGAAAAGCAGGGGATTCCAGGCGGGGTTCAAGCAGGAATGTTGCGGCGGCAAAATCGCCGCCGTGCTCGAAGCGCATGAATCCGCAGAGGAGAGCTATCGGAAAACATGCAGCCTGCTGTCCCGGCATCCGGATCTGCGGGGCATTTATGTCAGCACCGTGAACTGTCTGCCCGTCTGCCGCGCCTTGAAGGAAAGCAAAAAGGCCGGTCAAATCCGCCTTATCACGACGGACCTTTTCCCGGAGATGGTGCCCTACATCCGGCGCGGTACGATTCATGCGTCCATCTATCAGGATCCCTATTTGCAGGGGCAAACGGCGATGCGCGTTCTCATCGATTTCCTGCTTCACAAAACGGCAATTGCGGGGACGCATTTTCTGAATCCGGGAATTGTGCTGCGGTCCAACTTGGCTTTGTTTCGAGAAATAGCGGCGAATCCGGCATCGCCGGTCCCGGCCTTGGAATTTTCGAGCCCTTGAATTCAGGAGTTCCTATGCACCCTTCGCGGTATCTTCATGAAGATCGATTGTTCCCGTCCGATCCCGCCCAAAGAGACATTGCACGGCGCCTGTATGCTGAAGTGCGAGCACTTCCGATCATCAGCCCCCACGGGCACACGGATCCCGAATGGTTTGCAGAAAACCAGCCGTTCCCCGACCCGTCCACGTTGCTGATAACCCCCGACCACTACGTGTATCGCATGCTGTATAGCCAGGGCGTGCCGCTTGAATCGCTGGGCGTGGCGAGAAAAGATGGGAAGCCCGTGGAAACGGATTCGCGCCGGGTTTGGAATCTTTTTGCCAAACACTGGTATCTCTTCCGCGGCACGCCTACGGCGCTGTGGTTTCGCCATGTATTCCACGAAGTATTTGGCGTTCAGGAGCCTCTGACGCCGGAGTCCGCAGACCGCATCTTCGACCACATCGCCGCCTGTTTGGCCCGGCCGGACTATGCTCCACGGGCTCTGTACGAACGCTTCAATATTGAGGTGTTATCCACGACGGAATCGCCTCTGGATTCGCTGCAGCCGCATCAAAAGCTGCGGGAATCGGGCTGGAAGGGCCGCATCATCCCCACCTTTCGTCCGGATCCGGTCGTGGACCCCGAGTTCGCCGGCTTTGCTTCGAACGTCCGTCGGCTTGGGGAGATCACGGGAGAAGACACCGCAACATGGTCCGGCTATCTTCAAGCGCTGGCGAATCGGCGCCGTTATTTCGCTTCGCTCGGAGCTACGGCCACGGATCACGGCCATGCGTCGGCCGCAACCTGCACTTTATCCCGTTCTCAGTGCGAACTTCTTCTGGCCAAAGCTTTGTCCGGAAACATCACGCCCGGGGAAGCCCGGGAATTCCGCGGCCAGATGCTGACGGAAATGGCACAGATGAGTCTTGACGACGGACTCGTTATGCAGATCCATCCGGGATCCTACCGGAATCACAACCCTTCGATTTATAGCGCGTTCGGCCCGGATAAAGGCTGCGACATCCCGATGCCGACCAATTATGTGCAGGACCTGAAGCCGCTGCTCGATCGGTTCGGCAACGAAAAGCAATTGACCATTATTCTATTCACGCTGGACGAATCCACCTATTCGCGGGAGTTGGCGCCGCTGGCGGGCCACTACCCGGCTCTTCGCCTGGGCCCCGCGTGGTGGTTTTATGACAGCCCTGAAGGGATGCGGTTTTATCGGGAACGGATTACGGAGACCGCAGGGTTTTACAACACGGTTGGTTTCAACGACGACACACGGGCGTTTCCATCCATACCCGCTCGGCATGATGTCGCGCGGCGTATAGACTGCGCATTCCTCGCGCGCCTGGTTGCCGAGCACCGCCTGGATGAAGAGGAAGCGCGCGAAGTGGCGGTCGACCTCGCGTACAATCTGGTGAAAAAGGCTTACAGGCTCTAAAAAAGGGCGGACCTGGTTTCAAGGGGAAATCTATGTCGGACGCTTTTAAGATAAAAAATCTTCGGTGGTGGATCGCGATTCTGCTGATGGGAATCACGACCATTAACTACCTGGCCCGCATGACTCTCTCGGTGGCAGCCCCCGAATTCAAGAAGAGTCTGGGAATCAACGAGGTCGACTATTCCCGCATCGTGAACGCCTTTCAGTTGGCCTACCTGATCATGATGCCCCTTGTCGGACGCATCATCGATTGGCTTGGTCTGCGGCTGGGATTCACGCTTTCCATTATCACATGGTCCATCGCGCAGATGGTTACAGCCTT
>CAZLHW010000462.1:0-3555 GCA_964559085.1 uncultured Acidobacteriota bacterium
GGGGCAGCAGATAGATAGCCAGGGGTGAAGCGCAGCGAACCCCTGGTAGGAAATGGCATGCGGAAGAGCCCTGAAGGGGCGAAAGAGGCCCTGCTATTTGGAGCGCGTATCAAATCACCGCCGCTTGCGGTACGTGCGCATACGGGCTGGCGCCCGGAGATCCACGCAAAATGGAAAAGAGAGTACCCGGTAGTGATTGGTCCAGCATCTGTATAGAAAATGTGAGAGAAGCGGACATTCCACTCTTCATAGGCGGAAATAGTTTGGATTGTTGAACAGGATCATCATAAGCAATTCAGGCGGCCACAGGATCAGAAATCAGCCGACGAGGGACACGGTGAATGGGGTCAAGCCACCGGGCTTATTAGATGGTGTGATTTATTCATATTTGGCTGGTTGCGCGCAAAAAATAAATAACCGTTTATCAATAGCCAATAACCATTGTTGTGGCGACCTAACCTCTGGAAATCAGTGCAAATTTTCCATGCAACGGGGAATCCCGAGGGATTGTTTTGAGCCGAAGATCGCGCGGGAGCTCTATGGCGGTTAAATTGCTTGATAGAGAGCAGAATGAGGGGGCGCCGGCTGTGTCGATAATGACCGATACCATTTTGGAGAGCATCTCCGATGGTGTTTTCTCCGTCGATGCGGATTGGCGCATTACGACGTTCAATCGCGCCGCCGAGGAAATTACCGGTGTCCTCCGAAAAGACGCTGTCGGCCAGCGCTGCGCGGAGGTTTTCCGTTCGAGCCTGTGCGGAGAGGCGTGCGCCCTGCGGCAGACTCTGGAAACCGGCAAACCGATCATCAACAAATCCGCTTATATCATCAATTCAGAAGGGGACCGGATTCCCATCAGCATTTCTACGGCAGTGCTGCGGGATGCGGACGGCCGCGTAGTCGGCGGTGCGGAGACTTTCCGGGATTTGTCGGAACTCGAAACGCTCCGCAGCGAGCTTGAAGGGAAATTTCATGTCATGGATCTGACAGGCCGGAGTTCCCGTATGCGGCGCATTTTTGAGGTGCTCCCTGCCGTCGCCTCCAGCTCCAGCAACGTGCTCCTCCTCGGAGAAACGGGTACAGGCAAGGAATTGGCTGCAAAAGCCATCCATGCTCTCAGCCCCCGCCGGCGCGGACCGTTTGTCGCCCTGAACTGCGGCGCACTGCCGGAGACCCTTCTGGAATCCGAGCTGTTCGGCTATAAAGCGGGTGCCTTCACCGGCGCAATCCGCGATAAAGCCGGCCGCTTTGCATTGGCGAACGGCGGGACAATTTTTCTGGACGAAATCGCCGAACTTGTTCCCGCTCTTCAGGTCAAACTGCTGCGTGTATTGCAGGAACGGAGCTACGAACCTCTTGGATCCGCGCATTCCGAGCGCACGGATGCAAGGGTGATCGCGGCAACCAACAAGGACCTGGCGGAGCGGGTGCGCATGGGACTATTCAGAGAAGACCTTTACTATCGAATCAACGTGGTCCGCATAGAGATGCCTCCGCTGCGGCAGCGCAAAGAAGATATCCCTCTGCTCATCCATGACTTCATACGCCGTTTCAACCGGCTGCAGAAGAAGAGCGTGCAGGGAATTACACAAGAGGCCTTATCGCTTCTGATGGCTTATGATTGGCCGGGGAATATACGCGAGCTGGAGAACGTTATCGAGCGGGCCTTTATTCTCTGCCGGGATGGATGCATCGATATCCGCCACCTGCCGGAGGAACTGGCCGGCCATTTCTCCAAAAGAATGCAGGACTCGCCTATGAAATCGGCGCGGGAAATACTGGAAGCCGAAACCATCCGCGCAGCGCTTCAGCGTACAGGTTTCAACCGTCTTGCGGCGGCCAGGGAACTTGGGATTCATAAGACAACGCTGTTTCGGAAGATAAAAAAATTGGGGTTGAAAGGATCTTTATGCAGTTGATTTCATCGGCTTTCAACCATGCGCTCCTGATCACGGGCTTTGTGGCCCTCATCATGCTGGTCCTCGAGTACGTCAACGTGATCAGCCGGGGCGCCTGGCAATCCCGCCTGGCCAAACACCTCTTCGGCCAGTATGTGTTGGCAAGCTTTTTGGGAGTCACCCCGGGATGCCTGGGCGCTTTTGCAGTCGTGGCTATGTACACGCACCGCAGGATGACTCTGGGAAGCGTCGTAGCGGCAATGATTGCAACCAGCGGCGATGAGTCTTTTGTCATGTTTGCCCTGATTCCTCAAACCGCCCTGATTCTCCATGCCATGTTGTTTGCCATCGGCCTGATCGGGGCGTTTTTGACGGATCGGCTGATTGCGCGCCGGACGACCAGCTTTCTATCCTGCAGCGAAGATTTCCGGCTGCATGAAGGAGAGCTTTGCCGCCCCTTCTCGATCCACGAGTTCATGGGGCACTGGAGAAAATGCTCTGCAGCCCGCGGCACGGTGACGTTTGCGCTTCTGGCGTTTTTCGTTCGGGTCGCCGTCGGCAAAATCGGTCCGGACAGCTGGAACTGGATACGCATAACCCTCCTGGCGGCTTCAAGCGTGGGCCTTTTTATTGTTGTGACGGTGCCCGAGCATTTTCTGGACGATCATCTTTGGAAACACGTGATTCTCCAGCATGTGCCGAGGATCTTTTTCTGGACATTCGGCGCCCTTTGGCTCATGGAACTGATTGTCCACCACTGGCAATTGGGAGCCGCCATCCAAAGCAGCAAATGGATTGTACTGGTATCCGCCGCACTCGTGGGGCTGGTGCCCGAATCGGGGCCGCACCTTGTTTTTGTCACGCTGTTTTCCAAGAACCTGGTGCCGCTGAGCACCCTCCTGGCCAGCTCCATCGTACAGGATGGCCACGGCATGCTTCCCATGCTGGCGCATTCGCGGCGGACTTTCTTTCTTATCAAGTTCATTAATCTCCTCATTGGACTCGCGGCGGGATCCGCATTGATGGCGTTGGGGTATTAGTGTGTTGCGTCAGGTTGCGGCATTCCGCACCTGCAGCAATTTTGCATGCCGCCGGATTTATCCGGCATATAGGGGGAAGGATGAGACTACGCGTATCTACTTTGAGTGAAAACACGGCGGCCTTGGGCGATTTTCTCGCAGAATGGGGATTAAGCATTCTTGTCGAGACCGACAAGTCGAAGGTACTGCTGGATGCGGGGAAAGGGATTTCCTGCGTCTATAATGCCGACACACTGGGGGTGGAATTCTCGAAAATAGATGCCATTGTGCTGAGCCACGGCCATTTCGACCATACCGGAGGCCTGCGCGATGTGTTGCGCCGGATGAAAAAACAGGTGGACGTCCTTGCACATCCGGACATCTGGCAGCCTAAATACTCCCGCCGAAAAGGGGAGGTGGGGCACTATATCGGCATCCCCTGGCAGCGGCGCGAACTTGAAAGCCTCGGCGCCCGGTTTGTTCTCGGCGAAAAGCCGGTTTGGATTGATGATTCCATTCTGACAACGGGCGTTGTGCCGATGATCACCCCGTTTGAAGCGGTGGACCCGGCGCTTTTGGTCGAAACGGACTCCGTTCGGCTCCTGGATGAAGTTTTTGATGACCAGGCGCTTATAATC
>CAZLHW010000463.1:0-554 GCA_964559085.1 uncultured Acidobacteriota bacterium
TCTTTTGCGGGATTCCAAGTCGTTCAAGAATGGAAATCGGTCTTTTGTGGAAAAAACAATGTGTACCAGGATGTTGGAATGGGATTGGGCCATGATTAATTACTCCTGAGAGGAAGTTTCATGGCCTCCGCTATTATTTCATGGATTTTTGAATAAAATCATTTTTATGCCGCGCCCTGTCAGGGCTGATAGATCTGCCGGCGGGCAACCCAGGCCTCCGGATGCTGCGCATCCTGCAGCCTGGGCTGCATTGCCACGCACCTCCGGCGCTTCCGTTGTCGCCGACCGGGAGGCAAGCGCTGAAAGCGCGCGGCAAAGCAGGCCAGGGCGCAAGCCCTGGGTATGGGCGGAGTCGCGATTCAGCCCTGTAAGGGCGATGCAGCGGCCTTATTAACCCTCTCCGGGGTAAACGGCATATGGAAAACGCGAATGCCTGTGGCGTCAAAAATCGCATTGGCAATCGCCGCCCCAACCGGCACGATGCCCGGTTCGCCTCCGCCCTGGGGATCCAGCGCGTCATTTTTAATGAGTATGGCATCAAATACCGGCATATG
>CAZLHW010000463.1:564-1654 GCA_964559085.1 uncultured Acidobacteriota bacterium
GGTTATTATGGAAATTGGTTGTCGAAAGCTTGCCGCCTCTGAAATGGATATCTTCCATTAACGCGTACCCGAGGCCCATCATGATACAGCCTTCCATTTGCATCTTTGCGCCCACGGGATTAATGGCAATACCCATATCCTGCACGGCGACGATTCTTTTGACCGTCACGTTCCCCTTGTCCACCTTGACTTCTGCGATTTCGGCCACATAGCTTCCGGCATCCAGCCCGCAGGCAATTCCATAACCGCGGCCGCTCGGGCCGACGGCGCTTGTATAGCCGAACGCCTTTGCGGCTGTCTCGAGGACCCGGCGCACGCGCACATCGGAACAGTTCCTCAACCGGAACTCGAGCGGATCCACTTTCAGCTTTGCCGCCATGATATCGATCTGCGACTCGCGCGCGAACACATTGATGTTCGCTCCGGGCGCGCGCCACGCCCCGGTATTGAAGGGATGAATTTTAGCCTGATCCATCATCCAGCTGCCGTACGAAGACACCAGGGTGTGGGGGACATCGTAAAACATTTCCGCCGCCCGTGATCCGGCATAATAAATGTGGGTCTCGAATAGGCACATATTCCCTTCTGAACCGCCGCCGGACTTGATCTTCACGATCGCCGCAGGGCGGAAAGCGTCATAAAAGAATTCTTCATCGCGATTAAAAGCGACCTGGACAGGCTTTCCCGTGATTTTCGCCAGCCGCGCCGCCTCGACCCCCTGGGGGATGAAGCTTTTGCCGCCAAATCCTCCGCCGACGTAAGGGGTAATAATGCGCACCTTCTCATTCGGGAGCTTCAGGGCGCGCGCAATCTCCTGCTGATTCGGGAAAGGCGTCTGGGTGGAAATCCATACAGTCATGCGATCGCCGTCCGGTTTCGCGAGGGCGGTATGGGTTTCAATGGACGCGTGGGCGCCATAGCCGTTCAGGTAAGTATGCTCGAAAATGGAGGCAGCGGCGGCCGCTCCGGCATCGAGGCTGCCCTTGCGTTCGCTTTGCTGCGGCTTGGGCGCCCTGCGGAGCAGGTAATCGAAAATATCGGTATCATCGACATTTATATCCGGAATATCAAATTCTGCTTTAATTGTTGC
>CAZLHW010000463.1:1664-3555 GCA_964559085.1 uncultured Acidobacteriota bacterium
GGGCCTTCTCGGCGGGTTCCGGGTCGGGGTGCAATCCAGCGACAAGATCCGGCTCCTTTACGACGACAACGCCCGGCAGCTTTTCAGCCTCAGCCGTGTCCGCGCTCTTAAGAGTGGCGCGCAGAGTTGGCGGCCGCACTACTTTGGCATAGAGCAGGTCGGGGAAGCGCAGGTCGCCCGTGAACCGGGCTTTGCCGGTAACCTTGGCAACCGCGTCCAGCCGGGTGGGCGACGTGCCGATGACGGAGAATTCCGACGCGCGTTTGACGGCGGCTTTTTGCTCCAGCTTGCGCATGATTTTCTGGCCTCGGGTCAGCTGCGCGAACGAAACCTGCTGCTTTTTATCCGCGGAGTAGACGACACCGTTCTCGATCCTTAGCTCGGCCTTGGGGGTTTTCAGATGCTCGGCCGCCAATTCCAGCAGAATGGCGCGCGCCTCAGCTGCAGCGGAACGCAGCGCGGCGCCGTAGACGCGGACCGACATGGATCCAAAGGTCCCCATATCCCAGGGGCACAGGTCCGTGTCGCCCATAACCATGGTGAGAGAGTCCATCGAGACGCCGAGCTCTTCGGCCGCCATCTGCGCGAGCGCCGTCGTATTGGCCTGCCCCATTTCGATCTTGCCGGAGAAAACAGTGATCTTTCCGTCTTCTCCGATTTTAAGATATGCATTCAGATCGGGAGCGCCGCCCGGAGGTCCGAATCCCATGAACCCGCCCGGTTTGGGCTTGGGCGCTTCCTGGGCGGAGAGAGGGGAATCCACGGAAAACAGAATGACAATGCCGCCGCCCAGAAGTTTTATAAAGTCGCGCCGGGCCACCGGGCTGGTGTGAGATGTTTCGATGAGTCGGGATTTGTCTGTTTGCATAGTCATCCTCTCTTTCCGGCCGCAACGCTCTCGATGGCCTCGACGATGCGCTTGTGGGCGGCGCACCGGCAAAGGTTGTTTTCCATGCCTGTCAGAATCTGTGCGCGTGTAAGCTTCGGGTTTTTCAGAAGCAGGGCATAGGCGTTCAGAATCATGCCCGGCGTGCAGAAGCCGCACTGGACGGCGCCGTGTTCGACAAACGCCCGCTGCAGGGGATGCAGCACGTCCCCCTGCGCCAGGCCCTCAATCGTAAGAACGTCTTTTCCCTGGACGCTGCGAACGGGCAGCATGCAGGAGCGCACCGCTTCCTTATTCATGACGACGGTGCAGGCGCCGCACAGGCCGGTGCCGCAGCCGTACTTGGTCCCGGTGAGGCCCAGGTCGGTGCGCAGCACCCACAGCAGTTTGCGATCGCCTTCCACCTCGAGGACCGTATCCTTTCCATTCAGTTTGAATCGAATTTTTTCTTTCATAGCCCCACTCTCGGTTTGTTTTTTGGATCCGGCCCGATTGTATCAAACTTGGTTTGAAGAGCGGGAAAGAGTTTTTTGGGGCGCGAAGGTTTTGGTTTTATAAAAATGATTTTTTTGAGAATTAATTTTGGGGTGTTGTAAATAAAATCCAAAGAAACAATCCGATAGCAAAAATCGATGGAAATAGAATGGATGAAATGGCTGCAAACCAGATTTCATAGTTGGGATGCGCCGGATTCAAGCCGAGTGTTTTGAAGGGAAGAGTCTGTTGTTCGTGCAGCGTGACCATACTGGATGCGAAAAGGAGGAGAGTGCAGAAAAGCACAATTAAGAGATAGACGCGGATGGCACGAAGTCTTTTGGTTCGATCTTTCCGGAAGCTTGGCGTCATCGCGTGTTGCAACAAAGAGTGAGTCTGGAGTTCATTATTAAATAAAACATGATTTATATATAAGTTAAGCAAATATTAAGGGAGTCTGACAGGGGCAAGAGAAAGTTTTCTGCAGCGTCCCTTAAGGGCTTATGCCCGGTGCAAGCGACCCCAGGCCTT
>CAZLHW010000464.1:0-2093 GCA_964559085.1 uncultured Acidobacteriota bacterium
TCCCATATTCAGTATTCGGGAGATCGTGGCGGGCGCGTCATTGGTGTGAAGACTCGACAGGACCAGGTGGCCGGTAAGGGCCGCCTTAATCGCAATTTCCGTCGTTTCAAAATCCCGGATTTCTCCGACCAGGATTATGTTCGGATCCTGTCTCAGGAAGGACCGCAACGCCGCAGCAAAGGTCAAACCGATTTGCTCCCGGATCTGCACCTGGTTGATTCCGCGGAAGTTGTATTCCACCGGGTCTTCTGCGGTCATGATATTCGTTTCCGGCGTGTTGAGCCGGTTGAGAGCCGCGTAGAGCGTTGAGGTTTTACCGCTTGCCGTGGGACCCTTCACGAGAACCATTCCATATGGCTTGAGATTGGCGCTTTCCACCCTCTTCAGCGACGCCTCTTCGAAGCCCAGCTTGCTCATGTCCAGAGGAAGGATGTCTCGATCCAGAATACGCAGGACGATTTTCTCTCCGAAAAGTGTCGGGAGTGTGGAAACACGATAGTCGATTTCCTTTTTCTTCCCGTTAATCGTCGTGCGGATTTTAATGCGACCGTCCTGCGGGAGGCGCTTTTCGGAAATGTCCAGCTTTGCCATGATTTTGATGCGCGACGTGATGGCATCTTTCAGGCGCAAAGGCGGATTCATCATGTTGTAGAGAATCCCGTCAATGCGGAAGCGGACACGGAAATCCTTTTCGTAGGGCTCGATATGGATATCGCTGGCTCCCTTTTTAAGCGAGTCCGAAAGAATTAAGTTGACCAGCTTGATGATCGGGGCGTCTTCGCTGGACCGCTGC
Source organism: uncultured Acidobacteriota bacterium (assembly GCA_964559085.1). Classification (GTDB taxonomy): domain Bacteria; phylum Acidobacteriota; class UBA6911; order UBA6911; family UBA6911; genus UBA6911. The sequence continues at coordinate 794 of CAZLHW010000464.1, forward strand.
AGCTGGTCGAGGGATATCTCCTCTTCATCGTCGTTGGCCGCTTCGAGATCCAGATCGACGCCTTCCCGGTCGCCCTGCGCGATCTGTTCGTAAACCTTCTTCAGCTCGATTGAATGAGGCGTCCCGTAATATTTTTCCAGCGCTTCGGAAATGGAGGCTTCGGTGGCGACGACCGGCTCCACATTAAATCCCGTCATGAACTTGATGTCGTCCATGGCGAAGACGTTTGTCGGATCCACAGTCGCCACCGTGAGTGTACTGCCGACTCGGCTCAGGGGAATAACCATGTATTTTTGAGCCACGTCTATGGGGATCAGTTTGATGACAGCCGGATCGATTTCGAAGTAAGCAAGGTTGATAGAGGGGACACCGTATTTCCTGCTCAGGAGTGATGTGTTGGCGTCGTCTTCAACAAAGCCGAGTCTAATGAGGATGGAACCCAGGCTTCCGCGATTCTGGCGCTGATGTTTGAGCGCAGCTTCAAGTTGTTCTGCTGTTATAAGATTTTCTTTAACAAGCAGTTCGCCGATTTGAGTTGGCATCGTTCGCTTCTATCCGTCCCGTAACAGGCTCAACTTTGCTGTTGTGAACAGCGCAGAATGTGCACGGGAAATTCTGCCGGTGGAGCCGGTTTTTGGCAGACCCGCGGTCTTTCCCAGAAACCTTATCGTCTCCAAACTCTCTCTTCAGAATAAAAAACCTAATAGAATTATGAGAAATGCGGCCGAAGGGCGGGGCACTCCCATTTCCGCAGCAATGATCGGAATTCGGCACGCCCGTCTATCTAATAGTCGAGGGGCTCCTTTGATCTAAAAATTTTCTTTTTGAAGGGAGAATTCCGTCTGAGACTTTGTTTGGAAACCACGGCGGGCAGGCCTATAATCATCAGGCTATGGAATGGACGAGCCAGGCCGGCTCCCGCCGGATCATCGGAATTCTGGGTGGAATGGGACCCGAGGCGACGCTGGATTTATTTCGATGCATCATCGAACTTACCCCTGCGCGCAGGGATCAAGACCACATCCAGGTTCTGATCTATTCCAATCCAAAAATTCCTGACAGGACGAAGGCTTTCGTATCGGGGGGCGAAAGCCCGATCCCCCAGCTTGTGGAATCCGCTCAACTCCTTGAGAGAAGCGGGGCAGGCATTATCGCGATGCCCTGCAATGCAGCGCATCATTATCTGCCTGAAGTGCGGAAGAGGATTCGCGTCCCTTTTCTGGACATGATTGAGGAGACATCGCGGCAGCTTCGTTCCATTCTTCCTCAGGTAGGAAGAGTCGGGTTGAGGGCGTCCATC
>CAZLHW010000464.1:2103-3540 GCA_964559085.1 uncultured Acidobacteriota bacterium
CCGATTCCGATCAGCAGCGGATTGAAGCCGCAATCAATGAGGTTAAAGCGGGGACCTACGGGCGCGCAACGCAGGATACTTTCCAGTCCATTGGCGGCGACCTCATTAAAAGCGGAGCAGAAGCCGTTATTCTGGGATGCACGGAAATTCCGCTGGCTTTTGATGTCCGGGAAGTCGAATACCCGACTTTGAACCCAACAAAGATTCTGGCCGAGGCGGCCGTCGCGTGGGCCTTGAAAGAGGAGTCCGCAACCCCACCCGATTAGGCGCGGGGAGCGCGATTTTCCGGCTCCTCGTGCCGCAGAACGGGGGATCTGCCTTTGAAGAAATGCCGGGGTTGATTTGAGTCTTGCCGTGCGCACTTTGCGTTCGGGCGCCTGGTGTGGCCTGGGCGCCATGAAGCAGAGCACGCGAGGAATCGCAGCCGGCATTCAGGGGACATTCGATTCTTACAGCCGCTAACCGCCGGCAATTGCAAAAATTATGGAGAGAGTGTCTTTCTCGCTTACAGGCGTGTCCAGATTATTGAGAGTTCTGATGTCTTTGTCGTTCAGATACAAGTTTATGTAGCGCGCAGCCTTCGCCGAAAAAAAGCGCTCGCCGGTATCCGGGTAGAGAGCTTTAAAGTTCTCCAAAACCTCCCGCACTGTATTGCCTTCGAGCTTTACTTCCGCCTTTTGATCCGTATATTGACGAAGCGGCGATGGAATTCGAACCGTTATACTCATGCAACGCCTCCTCCAAACCCTAAATTAACATAACCGGGCGCCCGATGTGCCCGGAAAAACCGAAAAGAAAAATCTCCAAGCGCCGGTTCGCCCCGCTCGACAGCGCAAACTCCGGAACTGTTGCCGGTTGACAAATGTGTTAACCAAATTGACAATGATGCCTGCCAAAAATATAAACACCGAATCGATGAATTTTGAAGAATGAACCTATTAGGGCGGTTGACTATCCACTGTTATGAGCGATTGGGAAGAATTGTCCAAATGATATACAGGGCATAAATGAACGATCCGGGTGAAGTTCTCAGGTGGGTTCGGCGAACCCTTTTTAATAGCGTAAGGAACAAACTCCTTTTTCTAATGATAGCATTGTCGCTTCTTCCGCTTGCGGGTATGTCTGCATTTTCGTACTGGATCGGCAGCAGGCAAATCCAGGAGCGGATTAGCCTTTCGCTGACCAAGATGGCCCAGGACACGGCCGACAAAATTGACTTGATGTTGCGGGGGAAGAAGGAGGAGATCCGTTCCATGGCTGCGACCTACCCGCTTTTGAGTCGTGTATCGGGCGATCCGGGGCGCCTGAGGCCCGGTATTTTGCTGAACAGCTACTGCTTCAACCATGATGCCTACGATCTGCTGCTGATTCTGGATAGTGCAGGGAAGGTGGTTGCCGTCAACACCATTGATCGGGATGGAATTCCGCTTCCGGCGG
>CAZLHW010000465.1:0-2027 GCA_964559085.1 uncultured Acidobacteriota bacterium
AGTGATTCTGGCGGGAGGTAAAGCGACACGATTGGCACCCTATACGACAATTTTCCCAAAGCCGCTGGTTCCAATCGGGGATCGCCCGATTCTCGAAGTCATTATTCGCCAGCTGGTGCGTCAGGGCCTGGGCGACATCATTTTATCTGTGGGGCATCTGGGCGAACTGATTGAAGCCTAGTTCCAGAACGGCCATCGAAATATTCCGGGTATGACGCTTGATTATTTTCGGGAAAAGCAGCCCCTGGGGACCGCAGGCCCGCTGGCCATGATTCCCGGCCTCGAGGACACCTTTCTGGTTATGAACGGCGACATCCTGACAACATTGGATTATCAAGCTCTGATTGCACATCATCGCAAAACCGGCGCGGCGCTGACCATTGCGATGCATCAGAAAGATGTGAAAATCGACCTCGGGGTGCTGGAAACAAACGAACATGGGGATCTGACCACCTACCGGGAAAAGCCGCTTTACAGCTTCTCGGTAAGCATGGGCGTTTATGTATACGAGCCGCATGTTCTTCGCTATCTGCCCAAAGGGCAATATATGGACTTTCCGGATCTGGTGAAGCTGTTGCTGCAAAAAGGAGAAAAGATTTCCGGGTATGCTTCACAGGATTACTGGCTTGATATAGGACGACGAGAAGATTATGAGCTTGCCCAGCTGGAATATAGCTCCAGAGCCGAAGAGTTTCAGGTCGCCTGAGTGGCGCGTGCCGCTGGCGGAGCTGAGCTACACCGAGGAGGAAATTCGGAGAGTTACGGAGGTTCTCCGCTCCGGTTGGTGGACCTGCGGTCCGGAAACGGAAGCCCTGGAAAGGGAATTTGAAAAACGACTCGGGGTGCGCCATGCCGTAGCCGTATCCAGCGGCACGGCGGCTCTGCAACTTGCTTTTCTCGCCCTCAATCTTTCGCCCGGTCAGGAGGTGCTAACCCCTGCATTCAATTTTGTGGCTTCGGCAAACGCGATTCTTCATGCCGGAGCTCTGCCGCGCTTTGCGGATGTCGCGGCCCTGGAGAAACCTGTTGTTTCCGCGGAATCGCTGGAACGCGCTTTAACCCCCAATACCCGGGGCATCTGCGTAATGCACTATGGCGGCTATCCTTGCGAAATGGATGCGATACTGGATCTGGCGCGAAAGCGCGGGCTCTGGGTTGTGGAAGATGCCGCGCATGCGCCGGGCGCCGCATGGAAGGGAATCGCCTGCGGCCGATGGGGCGACATCGGCTGCTTCAGCTTCTTCGGCAACAAGAACCTTACCTGCGCCGAAGGCGGCCTCGTCGTTACGGAAAAAGACGATCTTGCCAAAAAACTCCGTCTGCTCCGTTCCCACGGTATGAGCTCGCTTACGTGGGATCGGTTTCGGGGACATGCCGCCTCCTACGATGTTGCCGCTGCCGGTTTCAATTTCAGGATGGATGATATCCGCGCCGCGATTCTGCGAGTCCAGCTCCGTTCGCTGGACAAATGGAATCAGCTTCGCAGGGAACGGGTGGGCTGGTACCGGAAGCTGCTCGAAGCGGACGCGCGATGGATCATTCCCTTTGCGGGCTGTGATGCGGAATCCGCCTGCCATCTGTTTACCATCGTCCTGGATGAAACCCTATCGCGCTCCAGTCTGATGTGCTTTTTAAAGAGCCGGGGGATACAAACCAGCATTCACTATCCGCCGACGCATCAATTCAGCTATTATCGAAATCTTGGTCTCGCCCCGTCCGAATTGAGTATCACAGAGGAGCTCGGCCGCCGAATCCTGACGCTCCCTCTTTTTCCGGGCATGGAGTATGAACACGTGGAGCTGGTATGCGCTCTTCTGCGGGAAGCCGTTGAATCGGGAGGGGCGAATGCTTAAACAGAACGACATGGCGCGGCATCCTACCCGGGCTGCATCAAAATCGGTAATGGCGTTCCTTCAGGCCAGAATGGGCAGCACGCGGCTTCCCGGCAAGGTCCTGATGCCGCTGCAGGGGCAGACTATTTTGGAACGCGCAATCAGGCGCTTAAGCGCGGCTGCTTCCGTGGACGC
>CAZLHW010000465.1:2037-3534 GCA_964559085.1 uncultured Acidobacteriota bacterium
GTCGCACAACTCGCTTCAGAATTGGGGACTCTGGTTTACCGGGGGCCGGAACTGGATGTGCTGGCGCGATTCTTTGAGGCTGCCGAAAAATTTGGGCCCGATATTATCATTCGCGCGACTGCCGACAATCCTCTGATTGAAATCGGTTCCATTGACCGTATTGTCAACACTCTTTGCAGCGACAAATCGGATCTTTGCATGGAAGAACAACTCCCTTATGGAGCGGCAACGGAAGCCGTCACCGCAGAGGCACTGGCTAAAGCCCACTTTCGAGCCAGAGAACCGCATCACCGGGAGCATGTGACTTTATATATCAAAGACCATCCTGAGGAGTTCAGGGTTTCCTACCCGGTCGCGCCTCAGGCGTTATGTTTTCCAAACATCCGGGTAACCGTCGATACTCCCGCGGATTTTGCTTTTGTGGACCATCTGATCCGGCGTCTGCCGGAATCATCCACACCGCCGCCGCTGACGGACTACTTGCCTTTAGCTTTAAAAATGTTGCGCACGGGAGAACGTAAGGCATTTGCCGGCTTTTGACGATATAGCGTAGGGATGGAGGGGACGGGTACCCGTATGATTGTGCTCACAAAAATTAATAAACCCCCGATAGCGGTGAACTCCGATCACATCCAGTACATCGAGGAGACGCCGGATACCGTAATCACCATGGAAAACAACGATAAAGTTGTCGTGAGCGAAAGCATTACAGAGGTGATCCGGAAAGTTGTGAACTACCGGCGTCTTGTCCAAAACCTCGTTGAGTCTGAATATGAGCGACAAAACAGTAACTCCCAGTAAGTCTTCAATGGATTTGGCTTCCATCATAGGCCTCGTCGTTGCGCTTTCCGCAATCCTGGGCGGGCAGGCGCTTGAGGGGGGCCACATCGGATCCATTCTGCAGCCGACGGCCGCGCTCATTGTTTTGGGCGGTACGTTTGGCGCCTGTTTTCTCCAGTTCCCGATGGCTGTTGCTATCAAGAGTTTCAAGTCTGTAATCCTGGCCTTCCAGGAGCCCAAAATTAATAACCGCGAGGTTATCCAGGAGATTATCCGCCTGGCGAACAAGGCAAGAAAGGAAGGCGTGATTTCTTTGGAATCGGATGTTCAAAAAATCACGGATCCCTTCTTGAAAAAAGCGCTGACAATGGCCATGGACGGGGTTGAGCCAAAAGTGCTTCGGGAGACCATGGAACTGGAAATATCCAATCTGGAGGAGGAAGCCGAGCAGCCGATCAAATTCTGGCAGTCGGCCGGCGGGTATTCGCCAACGATCGGAATTCTGGGCGCCGTTCTCGGCCTGATCCACGTAATGGAAAATCTTTCCGACCCCAGCAAGCTCGGCGGAGGAATTGCAGTTGCGTTCGTGGCCACCGTATACGGCGTAGGGCTGGCCAACCTTGTATATCTTCCGGTTTCCGGAAAATTAAAGATTAAGTGCAGCGCGCAGCTGGTTTCCAAGGAAATCAGGCTGGTTGGCGTCATATCGATTCTCGA
>CAZLHW010000466.1:0-3480 GCA_964559085.1 uncultured Acidobacteriota bacterium
TTATTTATTGTTCATAACCGGCTTCGGGCCCGATGGGCCGTTCAGCAATCGCGCCGGCTATGATCTTGCCGTTTCCGCTTTCGGCGGCCTTATGGGAATCACGGGTGAGCCGGACGGTCCCCCGGTTAAGGTTGGAGTCGCCATTACCGATGTTGCGACGGGACTCTCCGCCCAGGGCGCCATCTGCGCCGCTCTTTATGCGCGTGAGAAAACCGGACGCGGACAACGCATCGATCTTTCGCTTCTGGAGACTCAGGTCTCGGCGCTTGTAAACATTGCAAGCTCCTATCTAATATCCGGAGAAATTCCCAGACGATGGGGAACCGCGCACGAAACCATCGTTCCATACCAGGCGTTTGAAACCAAAGATAAGTATGTGATCGTCGCCGTGGGCAATGACCAGCTCTGGAGCCGCTTTTGCCGTGTCATCGGCAAGCCGGAACTTGCGGAGGACCCGCGGTTTAAAACGAATCCGCTGCGCGTCGAGAACCGCAAGGAATGCATCGGCCTTCTGGCGCCCATAATGAAAACGCGCCCGCGAGATGAGTGGGTGACGCTGCTCAATAATGAAGCCATCCCATGTGCTCCCATCAATACGATGGATGAGGTTTTTCAAAATCCTCAGGTCCTGCATCGGAACATGCTCGTTGAAGTGGATCACCCGAAAGCCGGAAAGATTAAAATGGTTGGAATTCCAGTAAAGTTTTCTGAAGCCAAAGCTGCTATTCGAAGACCCCCTCCCGTTCTCGGCGAACATTCCCGCGAGATCCTTCGCGAAATTCTCGGGTACGGAGACGGAGAGCTTGAGGCCTTGGAATCAGCCGGCGTGATTTAGCGGTGTTTTATTTTAATTTGTTGAGTTGCCGATTTTCAGATGTTCCGGCAACAACTCGGTTTTGAAATTCAAGGAAAGGATAGTTGCATGGCTGCTACAAAAGCGTCCGCAGTTCAGGAGGATGTTTGGATCCCAACGTGTTGCGGTCAGTGCTATTGCATGTGTGGCATCAGGGTCCGACGGCAGAACGGGATTGTGACGGAGATTGAAGGGAACCCGGATGCTCCGACCGGTCGGGGCAAGATCTGCGTGAAGGGCCTTGCGGCACCGCACCTTCTTTATGACCCCTACCGCGTCAACTACCCGCTCAAGCGAACGAACCCGCAAAAGGGACTTGGGGTCGACCCGAAGTTTGTGCGCATCAGCTGGGAGGAAGCGCTGGACACCATTGTGAAAAAATTGGACGAGTGCCGCCGGCGGGATTCGCGAGGCGCTTATTTCCAGGCGACGACGACGCAGGCGTCCGAGATACGCTATGCCGTCACGGCGTTCAATAAGGCTTTCGGGACCCCCAATTACTGGGTTTCGGGAGGCGGACTGCATTGCGGCAACGGCGCACATTTTATGAACGGCATTATGCATGTCGCCTGGTCGATCATTCCCGATTTCGCACACTGCAATCTGCCGTTGAATTTCGGTTGTTCCAAAGGCCATGGCGCCGGCCATGTGGCGGTGCAGAACGCTACTCAGGCCGCCGATGCCCGCGCCCGCGGGGCCAGAACCATCACCTTTGATCCCATGCAAAGCCCGCAGGCCTCGAAAGCGCATGAATGGGTTCCGATCCGAGTCGGCACCGATGGCGCGCTGGCTCTGGGGCTTGTGAACGTACTGCTGAATGAATTGGGCGTATGGGATGACGAATACCTCAAATATAAAACCAACGGGCCGTACCTGATTCGTCCTTCGGACGGCCGCTATATGCGCGACAAGGCAACCAACAAGCCGTTGGTATGGGATTTAGTGGACAACGCTCCAAAGGTTCATAACGACCCGTCCGTTACGCGGGTTCAGTATGAGGATGTCGCGCACGATGTGGCCTTGCTGGGCACTTACGAGGTGGACGGCGTGAAGTGCCGTCCCGCTTTTGAATTGCTCAAAGAGCACGTCAAGAAATATTCCCCGGAATATGTCCAGAAGATCACGTGGATTCCCGCATCCGTCATACGACGCATCGGTAAGGAGATTGCCGACAATGCCGAGATCGGCGCGACGGTCCCCATCCAGACAGAACAGGGACCGATAAAAATTCCGAAGAGCCCCATTGACGCTCACGTTTTCCGTGGTTCGCAAGGCCACGTCAATTCCGGATGGACCTGCCTGTCGATCGACATGATCAACCATATGGTCGGGGCGGCCGACACGTATGGCGGCGCGCTTGGCTTGGGAGCGGCCGTCGGCGACGGATACAAGCCGACCGGGAAACCGTACCAGATTCCCTATCCGGACGAAGACGGTTTGCTCGTCGCCAAAGCCTGGGTTTACGACCATGTACCCTATCCTTTGCGCGTGCCCAAACAGCCGACGCGCCTGGACCTGCACGACATGTTCCCGACTTCGATCTACAATGCGTTCACTATCATGAGTCCGAAGTGGTTTGAAATGCTCGAGCAGTTCAAGATTCCCTACCGGCCCGATGTCATGATCAATTTCGGATCCAATTCCGTCATGACAATGGGGAATGCGGAGATAGTGACCGAAAACTTCCTGAAGAAGTTCAACTTCATCTTTTCCTTCCAGCTGTATATCACCGAGTTTGAAGAAGCGGTTGCCGACATCGTTCTGCCGGATGCCTGCTTCCTCGAACGCTACACCCCTGCCGTAAGCTTCCCGTCCACTTTCTCTCATCCGCAGGGCGAAGATGACTGGGGCTGGACAATTCGACAGCCGGTGATCGAGCCGATGTATGAGCGCCGGGATTTTAACGAGGTCATGATGGAAATCTGCAAGCGGCTGGGCATTCTCCCCAAATATTACAAGGCTTTAAACGACATGGTCACCATGCGCTACGGCGGCGCCATGAGCGAACAGTACAAGCTGTGTGAAGACGGCAGCATGGAGCACACGTGGCCGGAGGTGGTGGATCGGCTTCTCAAAGACCGGTTCGGGCCGGAGCACGGACTTGAATACGTCCGCAAAAAAGGCGTCTTTACATGGCCGAAACGCAAGGAGGATGTGTATTGGAAATGGTTATACCCGTCCAGAGTTCCGATCTATTTCGAGTATTTTATCGACGCCGGCGAACAGATAACAAAGCTGATCGATGAGTATGACGGCAAGAAATACATCAACCTCAACTGGTCGGTATTCAAACCGCTTGCAGACTGGTATCCCTGCCCAACGCACAGCGACGATAAGCCGGAATTTGACATGAACGCGTTTTACTGGCGCCCGGTGACGCAATGCAATTCCATGACGCAGCAGAATCCCTATCTGGATGAGATTACGCAGGAAGATCCTAATATTTACGGTATCCAGATGCACAGGAAACCGGCCGAGGAAAAAGGGATTCGAGACGGCGACACCGTATGGATGGAAAACATGGAAGGCAAAAGGGGCCGGGGCTGGGTTTCACTACGCGAAGGCATAGAGCCGCACCACCTTGCGGTTGCCGCGATTCTCGCCCAGGTCCATCCATTCGTTGATGG
>CAZLHW010000467.1:0-3473 GCA_964559085.1 uncultured Acidobacteriota bacterium
TGTCCAGAATCATTTTTAGGTTATTTTGATCTCCCCTTACCCAAAAATTATCGCAATATCGCTGTTGATGCGGGTCGGATCCAGGAACAGTTGCAGCCATCCGCGCCCCATGGAGTCCGTGTAACATCATGAAGAGTGCGTACCAGACCAATAGTGAATTTGATTCCTTATGGGAAAAGCTGGCCGATTTGAAGCGTCAGAACTCCGAGCTGGAAGCCGCCCGACAGTCGGCGCCGAAGAAAACAATCGATCAGGTTAAAGCCGACATCGAAAGCCGGATCGGATTCTTCCCGCCACTGCTGAAGCCTGCATTGCAGTCCCCTTCCCTGCTGGAGGGGCTCTGGCACCAGCTGCTTTTATGCTATCACAACAACGGTCTGCCCGAGCTCATGAAACAGAAGCTTTCACTCCGGCTCTCCCGGTATTGCGAATCCCCCTATTTCATGGTTACGCACGCCTGCATGCTGCACAAGCTCGGCATGTCGCCGCGGGATATAAAGCAGGTGGCGGACATTCCGGTTTTGACGGTGGCAAGCGTCGAGCAGGTTTTTGAGATGCTCGCCAAGTACCCGCATCCGATTGAAAACTGGCCGGAGGAGGATGCGTCTTTTGAAGAGCGGCTGATTATCGCTGCCGCCTTTGTTTTCCTGGGACTGGAAGGAGCTGCGAAATGCGCGGCGGAGATCAAGGCGCTTCTCGGACCCGAAAAATATCTGCAGCTGACCGCCCTGCTGTCGGCAATCAAATCCGCGCATTTCTGGGCCGGCGCGCATCCGGATATTTCGTATGAAGACCACCCCGTTGTTCGCGAACATTTTCCTTTGCTGGTTGAACGCGAACCCTCGCTGGCCGAAGTCCTTAAAAATCACAAAGAGGTCCTGTTGCAAACATCATCCAGGACGGATTCACAGGAATTGACGCCGGGAAGCGGAGATCTGTACCGTGAGCTCTTCGAGAACGCCAGCGACATCATTTTTACCTACAATTTTGAGGGAAGACTGATTTCGATCAATCGCGCCGTCGAAAGAATCATCGGATATACAAGAACTGAAGCGCTTCAAACCAATCTGGTCGATATGATCGCGCCCGATTACGCAAAGCTGGCCAAGCGGATGGTGGATCCTCAAATAGCGGGCGAGACGCCGCTCAACTGCGAGCTGGAAGTGCTTGCGAAGGATAAGAGCCGTATTGCGCTGGGCATCAGCACGCGACCGATATTCCGGGGAGGAAAGCCGGTCGCCGTACAGGGGATTGCGCGCGACATTACCAAGCGCAAAAAGACGGAAGCCGAACTGCAGGAGGCCAACCAGAAACTCGAAGCCTGGGTCAATGAACTCGAACAGCGCACGCGCGACATGGCCCTGCTGAACGACATGGGCGACATTCTGCGCGCCTGTCTCACCTCGGAAGAAGCCTATAACGTCATCGTGCGGGTCGCGCAGCAGATATTCCCGGTTCAGGTCGGAGCTCTGTATATCATTGCTCCGTCACGCAATTCGGTGGAAGCCGTGGCCGTCTGGGGAAACACCGAATTGGCGGAACGTACCTTTGCGCCGCCGGAATGCTGGGCTTTGCGCCGCGGCCGTATGCACTGGGTCGAAAATTCCCGGTCCGGGCTGGTATGCAGGCATATCCACCATGCGCCGCCGGACGGATATCTGTGCATTCCCATGATGGCGCAAAGCGAAGCCATCGGCGTTCTGCACCTCATGCAGCCCGAAAACGTCAAAATGACGGAAACCAAGCAGCGCCTCGCGATCACAATGGCGGAACACATCGCCATGGCGCTCTCAAACCTTCGTCTGCATGAGACGCTGCGCAGCCAGTCCATCCGCGATCCTCTGACAGGGCTCTTCAACCGCCGCTTCATGGAGGAATCGCTGGAACTGGAAATTCGCCGCGCCTCGCGCAACCAGCGTCCGCTGGGAATGATCATGATGGACCTGGATCATTTCAAATATTTCAATGACAACTTCGGACATGAGGCCGGAGACCTGTTGTTGAAAGAACTGGGCGCGCTGCTGCGCGGCAACATACGCGGCGAAGACATCGCTTGCCGCTACGGCGGAGAAGAATTCACCCTCATTCTCCCGGAAGGCAGCGGCCCCGTCACCCGGCAGCGCGCGGAGTTTTATAAAGAAGCCATTCAGCGCCTCGACATCCACTACCGGGGCCATCCGCTCGGACGCGTCACCGCTTCCATGGGCGTCGCCATCTTCCCGGATCATGGCCGCACCGCCAAAGCACTGATTGAAGCCGCCGACAAAGCGCTCTACCGCAGCAAAAGCGCCGGCAGAGATCGCGTGACCATGGCGGGATAGTTCCCAATTGCGAATTGCGAGCGACGAATGACGAATTGAATCACGGGATCAGGTCCGCCTGCGCAGGATGGTGCGCAGCCCGCGGAACGGTAATCCCCACCAATGATCCATGCCCCATATAAACTGCATGTACCTGGGGAAGCCCATGAATTCGGGCCGATAGCGGGTGCTGAGCGCGGACCTTTTATACAAGCCGTAGCGCACCTTGAAAAGCGTACGAACTGTCAGCCCGGATATGCCCCGCGTCCGGATCTCCATCCAATCACGCTCCGCTTGAGTTATGGGAAGACTCCGCAACTGCCGCAGGACTGCGTCCGGGATTGGCGCGGCCACCAGATCGCGCAGATAGGGCAGCATCCTCTGAAGCGTGTAGACTAACCGTCGCCGAAGCGCCGCCTGCAGAAAACAGTCCCAATCGAAGTGAGGCGTATTGGAAAGAACGGCCATTGCGTCCGCAACCCAGCGGACCGGGGCGACGGCATTCCATTCCATGGCGTGGGCGCAGACATGCAGGAGCTGGTCCGGCGGAGATAACGCCCGGGAGGCAACCTCGCCACACGAAACTGAGACCGAACGCTCCCATAAATCCGAATCGGAATCCGGCTCCAGGCACTCCTGGAAAACGTGCCAGTGAAGGTCAAGCTCCGGGTCCGCCTTGCTTCGAACAAGGTTGCAGGCTTTGACCGCCAGAAGATACTGCGGCCTTATGCGGCGCGGCAGAGCCCCGGTCGCCGGTTTCCATCCGTCGGCGCGCAAGCGCCCGAGGGCTTCGATTGCCTTATCTGCCGGCACGAGCACATCCAGGTCGGCCATCGGGCGGAGTCCCAGGTCTTTGTAATAGAGCAATCCCAGAGCTGCGCCTTTGAGGATCAGCGTCGGGATACCCGCCCGATGCAGGAATTGCAGCAGCCCGGACAGCTTATGCAACGCCATCTGGTTCTCATACCACGCCCGGCGATGAAGGCCCTTGAACATTCCAAGAAGCCTATGCTCGACGCCAAGACGCTTCAGATTGTTATGCAGCAATGGGATCAGCCGAAAAGACCCGGCATCCAGATGATCGATATCGGCGACGGCCGCCCATTTTTCCCATGCGGCGACGCCTGCCTGCCCGGGCAGGATCGCCGCTTGCAGCATCCATTCCTGCTCCGG
>CAZLHW010000468.1:0-3462 GCA_964559085.1 uncultured Acidobacteriota bacterium
CTGCGTCGCGCCGCCTCGCATCTGCCCACGCGGCGCTCGGAACGCGGCACATCCTGATTCTCGGACACGCTCCCAGAGCCTCGTTTCCCTCGGCTCTTACACCCCAGGCTGTATTGCTTCGCGCTTGCAGCGGGGAGAATCGCTTGCCGGCTCATGGTGCTTTGACCCTCACTTCCAATTACACCTTAATTCGGCAGATCCAGAAGATTGTGCTCCGTCCCGCGCTGCCTTGGAGCGATTCGCACTTCCGATTACACCCGTGAAGGGTGGACAGCGGGCGATTTTCCGGCGTAAGTTATAACGTCCGTGATACGCTGCGAAAGCGAATCGCGCTGAAATATGGAATGGTGAGTGAAATGAGCCGAAGCGACCGATTTCTTAAAGCGTGCCGATCTGAAAAAGCCGATTGCACTCCGGTGTGGTTTATGCGCCAGGCAGGCCGGTACATGAAAGCCTACAGGGAGATTCGCGAGAAGCATAGTCTGATGGACATGTTCAAACACCCTGAGATTGCCGCGGAGGTTACGCTTCAGCCTGTCCATGCTTTCGCAGTCGACGCGGCCATCATCTTCGCCGATATACTGCTGCCGCTGGAAGCGATGGGCCTCCCGTTTGAATTTTCTCCCGGACCGGTGTTTGGGAAGTCCCTCCGCACCCTCGCGGATGTCGAGGCGCTGCGGATTGCCGACCCCGAAGCGGATTTGGAATATGTGCTCAAAGCCCTTCGGTATGTCCGTGCGGAGATTGACGGAAAGATTCCTCTGATAGGGTTTGCCGGCGCCCCTTTCACCCTTGCCGCTTATGCAATTGAAGGAGGCTCCTCTTCCGGTTATCTGCTTACAAAAGATTTCATGTATAGGAATGCGGCGGCATGGGGCCTTCTAATGGACAAGCTCAGCGACACAATCCTTTCATTCCTGCTGGCTCAGGTCCGCGCAGGAGCGCAGGTTGTTCAGGTTTTTGACTCCTGGGTCGGGTGTCTGAGTCCTTCGGACTACCGGAGCTTTGTGCTCCCCTACAGCAGAAAGGTATTTGAAGGACTGCGGAAGGAAGGCGTGCCGTCCATTCACTTCGGCACGGGGACCGGAGGTTTTCTCAATCTTATGGCGGAGGCCGGCGGAGACGTTATCGGCGTCGACTGGAGAATAGGCCTCAGAAAAGCCTGCGACTCTATCGGCTCGCAAACAGGCATTCAGGGAAATCTGGATCCGGCAGCGCTGATGGCGCCGCTGCCGGTGTTGAAACAGAAAGGAGCGGAAGTATTGGAGGAAGCGGGCGGCAGGCCCGGCCACATTTTTAATTTAGGGCACGGAATACTTCCATCGACACCGGAGGATTCGGTAAAAGCGCTGGCGGAATTTGTCCATGAGTACTCCGCGGAGTCTTAGTCGAAGACAACCGTCTGCAGAGTCGTGATCTCGATGGTTTTACCGCAGCGCGGGTTTTTGCACCGCACCTTATCGTCCAAGCGGATCCGGTAGTCGCGCGCTTTGGCGAATCGCGCCCGATCCTGATCGTTGGCGTGCGGCGGCAGAGCCCCTTTTTTGGTGCGGCGGCGCCACCGGATGGTGTATTCCATCGAAGTTCTGCATTTGGGGCAGTAGATTGTGGCCGGCACCGTTTCGTCTTTCTCGTTATACAGATCGCGTTCTTCCATAGCGGTTTATTATATGCTGCAATGATTCCTCGCTGCAGCAAATTGTTGGAGCACGATGTAGAATAAACCTTTTGGGGACGAGGCACCGCGGACAAAAAGAACAACCGGAATATTTTGCATATAAGAGTCAATTTTATGAAATTTCTGCGCAGGCTGTTTTCATCGGATCCCGGACCGTCGGAGAGACAAATCCGTCGGGCTGTTAAGCAGGTTATTCAGACGCACGGCGAAGCCGCAACGCGAGTAGGTGCCATGGAGCGTTTGGCGTCCTGGAAAACGCCCGAGGCTGCCGCGGCGCTGCTGCGACGCTTCACTGTTCAGACGCCGCAAGCAATGATGGACCTTGAAGAGAAGCAATATGCCGTTCGGCTGCTTGTGGATATGGGCAAATCGGCGGTGCAGCCGATTCTTGATTATTTGAGCGCCGAGCCCGATGTGACCTTCCCGGTGCGCGCATTGCGAGACCTGCTCCCCTCCGAAGAATATCACAAATGCCTGACGGACATACTGACCCGTTTGTCCGCCGGGTATACGCGCTGGCCCGAGGCCAAGGCGGTCCTCATCACCCACCTGGACGATGAAGCATTCGCACAAGTGTCGGATGCTGTATTGCGTTCTCTCGAAGATGAGGACGATGACGTCTGCATTGCCGCGATCGATTATCTGGCGCGAAACGGCAATGAAACGGTCCGTGAAAAGCTTCTGCAGCTTTTTCTCGATTCCGAAGCCCGGCCCCGCGTTCGGGGAAGAATCCTGGATCATTTTTGCGAGAAGGAATGGCCCGTCAAGGGCTACCGCAAAAAGATGGAGGAGTCGATCGCACTTCCGTTTTATATGACTTCAAAAGGCACAATCAAGCGGAGATCGGAGTAGCCCGTCGCTACTGCTCTCCGAAAAAAGTATCCAGAGCCTGGTTGAATGCTTGAGGCTTATCGAGGAAGAGGCCTGATCCGGTGCCTTCTATGACTTCGAGAATGGAACGGGGAATCTTCGCCTGCATATATTCGCCGATCGCACGATTTTCCTGCGATGTTACGATCAAACTGGGGACGTCCACGTGTCTCAACGCCGGTCGCCTGTCTCCTGTATAGTGATCAAAATACAGGGTTGCCGCGGCCGACAGCGGTGACTTCCGGCTCCCCTCCGAGAGCTCCTTAATCAGGATTTCACCCGGACTCGCCCTGAAAAGGCTGCGTATATACCGATCGGTCGCCTTGGCCCGGTCTTCCTGGAATGACAATAGAAGCTTGCGGGCCTGCTCCGGAGACGTGGAGCCCGGGTAATCGTCCTGTCTGGCAAAGAAAGGGCTGCTTTCAACAAAGACCACTTTTTCAGGCCGCAGAGTCTCAGGGCTTGAAAGGTATTCCAATAGAGTAATGGTTCCAGCGGACCATGCTACAAGATAAGAACTCTCGATTTTCAAAGCCTGGAGAAAGGCATAGAGGTCCGCGGCGTGCTGTTGATAGGTGTTTCCGACTTC
Organism: uncultured Acidobacteriota bacterium; assembly: GCA_964559085.1. GTDB lineage: Bacteria > Acidobacteriota > UBA6911 > UBA6911 > UBA6911 > UBA6911. The sequence goes on from CAZLHW010000468.1 coordinate 3,138, forward strand.
CGTTTTGGTGGTCTGCCCCTGGCTTCTCGGGTCCATGGCCAGGACGCGGAACCCACGGGCGGAAAAATAGTGAAGCTGTTCTCTCCATACATCGGCCGGTACAATCCAGCCGGGGATGAGAACCAGTGTTCGGTCCCCTCCTCCGGCCTCCAGATAATGGATCTTTATGTCTCCAACCTGGATAAATTTATCAATCCATGGCCCCTTCGCTGCCGCAGCCGAAATTGAAATTGCCAGCAAAATCAGCGCCGATAGATAGTATGCTGCTTTCCTGTTCATAGTTGCCTCTTTATTTACTATGCGGCATCCTTGTTTGTACGGCAAG
>CAZLHW010000469.1:0-3462 GCA_964559085.1 uncultured Acidobacteriota bacterium
TTACGGCCGCCTTGCCGCAACTTCAAAACCTAAATGTCAGGATTTCGCGTGATAGCGCGTTTTGTTTTTCTCAACAACGGAGCGGAAAGGTAACACACGAACTTAGGCACATTCAACAAAAAAAATGCCTTCGTTTTAAATTAATTCAATCGCCGGAATTCCCTGTAATGACGCGGGTTTCAGGGCTCCTGCCCGCTCAAAACCGCGATAATTAAAGGATAAAAGCGTTCTTAAAAAATATTAAATATCCTATCGATAAAATCATAGGAAATATGATAATAAAAAGGCTTGACATGCTCGTCTGCGAGAAATAGCCGGAACCTGCAAGCGTCTCCGGCGGGGGGACGCCTCCGTCGAGTTCGCAGGATCATGAAAAATGAAAAAACCGGCCCAAGGCGTGCCGAACAAAATGCTGTATGCACGCGGGGAAAAGGCTCAAGGATTATGAAAATAGGGAAACAATCTCCGGAACGTGGCTGGAAGTTCTTCAGGAAGCACGCGGGTTTCACCCACAACGGAAACAAAATTCGAATCTCCGATCCATCGTGGAAGAACATGCATGTGAAGATGGTGCTCTACGCCGGCCCCGGCGGCACGGCCGAGATTAAATCCCATATTAAAGCCGTCCGGGTGGTATTCCTGCCGGAGGGCCTTCTCGCAAATGCGGGCCAGATCGATCATATCGTGGGCTTCCTCAGGAGTGGCTTCGGCCAGAGAGGCGATGTGACGGTTTGCCACCACGAGGAGATGGCCGGAGGTATAGGGAAACAGATTCAGAATAACGAAGGCGTTCCGACCCCTAAACAGCAGCAGATTTTCGGAATCGCAAGATTCCCGCAGCTTCCCGCAGAAAACACACTCGGGCGCTGAATCCGCCTTGCGGAGATACTCGAAACGCCAGGGAGTCCAGAGCCGGTCCATTACAGGTTGACCAGGTCCTTGATTTCCTTGCCGGGCTTGAAATAAGGGACCCTTTTTGCCGGGACACTGACGCCGCTTCCCGTTTTGGGGTTGCGTCCCTGCCGGGAGGAGCGGTTGCGAATGCGGAAAGATCCGAAACCGCGCAACTCTATTTTCTCACCGCGCTGGAGCGACTCGGTAATGCTGTCCAAGACGGTCTGAACGATTACTTCCGCATCCTTCTTGGTCAATTCCGACTCTTTCGCGACTTCTTCCACTAGTTCTGCTTTTGTCATTACTATCTATCTCCAGAGGTATTGAAACCGGATGTGGGATTCTGAACGATCGGGACTCAGGGGCAGGGCGCTTCGGGCATCTCCCAGAAGGAGATCCAGAAGGGTAAATCTTTTTCGAACGGGTCTCAGGATTTTGGGTTCTCCCTTGATTCCTACCATTTTTGCGGCGGCATCAATGGCATCCTGCATGGTTCCCAGCTCATCCACGAGTCCGCTGGCCTTCGCCTCCTGGCCCGTATACACGCGGCCGTCCGCCAGCTTGCGCACCGCCGCATCTTCCATATTGCGGCCGCTTGCGACGGCGGAAACGAACTGGTTATACATATTGCCGATTAAAGATTGAAAATAAACCTTTTCTTCCTCCGTAAGAGGACGCGTCGAAGACCCTGCATCCTTAAAGGCACCGCTTTTGATGACAATATTCTGCATCTTCGCCCACTGGAGCAGGTCGCCGTAGTTGTACCACTCGGCGATTACGCCAATGCTCCCCGTGATGGTTCCCGGGTTGGCGAAAATCCTGTCGGCAGCGCAGGCAATATAGTAGCCGCCTGAAGCAGCGACGGAGCCCATGCTGACGACCACCTTCTTTTTTGTCTCTGCACGGAACTTTTTAAGGGCTTCATACATTTCCTGGGAGGCGGCGACGCCGCCTCCAGGGCTGTTGATGCGCAGAACCACGGCTTTGACAGTCGAGCGGTTGCCGAAATCTTTAAGGTCTTCGATGAACTCTTTCGAGTCGGATAGGACGCCTTCGACATCGAGAACGGCAATCTGGCCGGACGAAAGAGAGAGACCGGAGGAGCCTCCGCCCGTAAAATACGCCACGGCGGCGAGGAGGCAAAGAACAACAAAGCAAAAAGTTCCCCCTCCAACGATGATCCACAGCAACAGGTTCGATTTCTTCTGCGGCATCTCTTCCTTAGAGCAGGTTTTACAGCTTATTCATTTTCCGGCTTTTTGAAACGTTGAAGCTGTTCTCCCAACCGCTCTCCCATTGAGGCATTCCCCGAATCGGCGGAAGCCAGGTAAGATGTGAACTCGAGCCTGGGCTCGTCTTCCTTCATCGCTTTCAAGCTCAGACCGATCTTCTTCTCCTGAAGGTTCAGCTTAATGACCTTCATTTCGATTTCCTGACCGATGTTGAGAAATTCCGTCGGTTTTTCAACGTGCTTTTCGTCAAGCTCTGATACGTGGCATAAGCCCTCAATGCCCTCTTCCAGCTCCACAAAAGCTCCGAAATTGGTCATGCGGACAACTTTTCCCTTGACGACATCGCCGAGATTATGACGGCTGAACCAGTCCTCCCAGCGGTCCGGTTCGAGTTGTTTGATGCCGAGCGAGAGCTTCTGATTGGCGGCATCGATGCTGAGGATGACGGCTTGTACTTCGTCGCCTTTCTTCAGGACTTCCGACGGGGGCTTCATACGCTTGGGCCATGAAATATCGGAAACATGCACCAGCCCGTCTATTCCGTCTTCAACTTCGATAAAAGCACCGAAGTCGGTGATATTGCGTACTTTGCCGGTAATTACAGTTCCAGGGGCATAGCGGCTTTCGATAACATCCCAGGGATTCGGTTCCGTCTGCTTCAGTCCCAGCGAAATTCGGCGGGATTCCACATCGATGTCCAGGACGACGGCCTCCACCGTATCTCCGACGCTCAGAATTTTCGAAGGATGCTTCACGCGCTTGTTCCATGTCATTTCTGAAATGTGGATCAGCCCCTCCACTCCGGGTTCCAATTCCACAAAGGCACCGTAGTCCGTCAGGCTGACGACTTTCCCCTGGACTTTCATGTTCTTGGGATACCGCATATCGGCATGAAGCCACGGATCTTCCGTCAACTGCTTATAACCCAAAGAGACTCTTCCGTCTTCCTTGGTAAACTTGATGACTTTAACCGTGAGTTTATCGCCGACAGAGAAGAGCTCGGAAGGATGATTCACGCGCCCCCAGGACATATCTGTGATGTGGAGCAGGCCGTCGACGCCGCCAAGATCGATAAAGGCGCCGTAGTCGGTAATGTTTTTGACGACGCCTTCCATAATCTTGCCGCTTTCCAAAACTTCCATCGTCTTGGCCTTTTCTTCCTTCATCGATTCTTCGAGAACCGCCTTGCGGGATAAAACAATGTTGCCGCGCTTTTTATTTACCTTAATCACGCGCATCTCGAACTCTTCGCCGCGAAGGCTGTCCAGATTGCGCACCGGCCGGACATCAATCTGAGATCCGGGGATGAATGCACGCACACCGATGTCCACAGCCA
>CAZLHW010000470.1:0-3460 GCA_964559085.1 uncultured Acidobacteriota bacterium
TCGGGATTCCGCTGGATATGTTTACCGTAATGTTTGCCATCGGACGCATGCCGGGCTGGATCGCCAACTATAAAGAGATTCTGGATAACAAAGAGGCACGTATCTACCGGCCCCGGCAGATTTATGACGGCCCCAAGGAGAATCATTACGTGCCGATTGAGGAACGCGCGGAGTAGGCTTGTAATCCGGGGCAATTACACGGACTTCCCGGAAAAAACCTGTGAAAGCCGCTGTGCTTTTTTAAGGCGAAAAAGCGGACTTTAGGGTGTCCGGTCAGCGGGAGATGACGACGAGTTGTCCCTGTTCCACCCGGATGCCCTCAATTTCCGGCGGAAGCCTGAATTGTTCCCTGTTTTGCGGAGAGTTGAACAGGCGATCGGTTGCGCTTTTAAGCGCGCCGGCCATCAGGGGGAGCGAACCAATCTTTCCCCGGGTTGGTTCCAGCCTCAGGTAGCCGTTGCGGACCACGGGTTGTCCCTCAAGTTCCAGAGACAGATCCATGCCGTGAAGGGCAAATTGCACGTATACGCAAAGCGCATTTTCCCGCAGGTCTATCTTAATGGCGCGCACGGAAGACTGCAGCGGATCCGGGGGTGCTTCATCCGCAAGCGCGCCGGGATCCGGAGTCGCTTCGGACGCATCGGAGTGCGCCGCGAATCCTTTTTCGGATTTCTGCATCGCCAGGTTTTCCTGAAGCCAGCCGTTCAATTCCTCTTCATTCATTGCAAGGACTTGGGGCGTCCCGCGGCCCAGGGATGTTCGAAATTCCGCGAGCTTCATTGCAGCGCGCCTTGCGGATTCCCGTGTCGCCGCAATCTGCGGCGGAGGAGGCGTGCGAAACAGCAGGCAGACTGCAAGGAGCGAGCCCGCAAGCAGCACCCAGCGGAAGATCCGGATGAACCTGCGGAGGGATCTGAAGCGGGGCAGCGGGCCGCCGGCGCCGGATTTTTCTGCAGTCGCAGCCCTTTTCCCATCGGACGGGTAGCGGGAAAAGACAATGCCGCAAAGCGGGCACTCGGTTCCTTCCGCATTCCGGTATCCGCATTTGGGACAGATCATGGCTTGCTCTTCGCTCCGTGCGCTTTCAGAGGAAACTGAATTGTTGCTTCCGCGCTGCCGGACGACTTGCTATTATGCTGCCAATGCATACCGATGTTGCGACTGTCACATGGGAATCCTAAGGAGACACGACATGAAAAGCAAGATCGCAGAAGCCATCAATCTGGAAACACAACCTGTAGCTCTGGTCTGGGCGGATGAGGAACCGGAGGATGCCGTACGGTTCAAGCCGCAGCGATGGGGCTGTGTCGTCAGTCTTTTTGCCGCCGCCGCCGCGCGGGGTATCACGGGGGCTTTTAATAGGCAGACCTATGGCTGTTGGGGCGGAGGCGTGGGGCTCGGCTTCGGCAACCGGTATGAAAGCTTCCCCGGCGGCGCGGAATGCTTCTGCAAATTCCTTTCGACGTGCAACGAAGCTTCGGAGCAGGGCCTGCCTATTTCGGAGCAATTGCGATCCTCCGGTTTTGGCCGGATGGCCGACGACTTTCTTCACGGAGAGCGTTATGTCAAGGAGCCTGATGCGGCCCGCCGATTTGTCGCAAATCTCCCGATATGCGATGTGCCTGCCGGCTGCATTGTGGTAAAACCGCTCAGTGGGATCAACCCTGAAAAAGATGCGGTAAAGAATGTCACGTTCTTTGTCGATCCGGACGGGATTGCGGCGCTCACTCTTCTCGCAAACTACGCCCGCCCCGATCAGGAAAACGTCATCATCCCGTGGTCTGCCGGATGCCAAATTATGGGCATCTGGGCTTACAAAGAACTGGAACGCGAGCACCCCCGCGCGCTGATCGGCATGATCGATATTGCGGCGCGAAAAAATGTCCGGGCGACTCTCGGAGAGCATGTTCTTTCGTTTACGGCGCCCTGGCCTCTGTTTCAGGAGATGGAGGACAACGTTGAGGGGAGCTTTCTGCGGCAGGAAACCTGGCGTTTCCTGCTGGAATCCAAGGGGTAAAGGCTCTGCCGTCAAGGAAAGGAAGGGGACGCGGTTTCTACTGGTTGCTCCCGTGACTTTATCTTTATATAGTTAAGGCTTTGCACTGGAGCATCTGTTTTGGATTATAAAAATCGAAAAATCAGCATTCGGAATAAAAACCTTACCGAATTCATCCGCCAGCTTGCAGCGGGCAAGTTTCTGATCCCGACCTTTCAGAGGCTTTTTATCTGGGATCCTGAACACATCATCAACTTATGGGACAGCATTTACCGCTGCTATCCCATCGGCACTATCCTGTATTGGAAAACACGCATTCCTCTCCACGTCCACCGAAAACTGGGCGGCTTTTTCCTCCCGGACAACGGCGACTCCGACCATGGCGTGCGTTCCTATATTCTGGACGGACAACAGCGGGCGACCTCGCTTCTGGCTTCTTTTTTCGGCGGCACGGGGAGAGTCCGGGAACAGTATTCTTTCGACTTTACGCTTTACTTTGATCTGGCCGCGGCTGAGTATTTCTTCGAGAAGGATTACTACAAGAACAGCTGGAACGCGGATTCGGTTTTTCTCCTTCGCCTGAAGGATGTCCTCGACCTCCCCGCGGATTACGCCGTCGGACTCGAGTCCGCGCGCGGCTATACGGATTCGGTCCATCAAAACCTGGAGCAGCTGCGCTATGCGTTCACGGATTACAGCATCCCGTTGATATGCCTGGAAGGCTATGATATCGACGGAGTCTGCGGCATCTATGAGCGCATCAATCAGACGGGAATAAGGCTGACGAATATGGATATCCTGATTGCCCGCGGATTCAAAAACTATGCAACGGTTGTTGAAGAGGATTTTCCGATCTCATGATTTGAGCAGGTGCCTGAATCCCCGGGGCGCGCACCGGAACGTCAGGCTTAAAAGCTTTTTTGAGTTGTTTTTTGCGTTCTTTGCGTCCTGGCGGCCAAGGCCGAATTGACCGCAAGGACGCGAAGAACGCCGAGAATCGCAACCAAGAGGCACTCGCGGCTCAATGATTGCGGGCCCGCTGTTATGACCGATTCTGTATCCGGGCAATCCGCCCGAGGAGACAATGTGGACTCAGTGGCTGTGATTCCTGTTGCAAACGCCAGGGAATTACGGGACTTCATAAAGCTGCCCTGGACTCTGTACCGCGGCGATCCGTTCTGGGTTCCGCCTCTGATCCGGGACATGAAAGTCCTGCTGGACAGGAGCAGGCACCCCTTTTTTGCGCATTCTTCGGCTGATTTTTTCCTGGCCCGTCGGAACGGCCAATGCGTCGGACGCATAGCCGCTATTCTTAACAACAACCACAATCGTTTCCATGGCGAAAAAACCGCCTTCTTCGGTTTCTTTGAGTCGATCGATGACCCGTCCGTGGCTTCGGCTCTATTGGACGCGGCCGCGCAGTGGGGCCGGGAGCGCGGCATGACCGAAATACGCGGCCCCATG
>CAZLHW010000471.1:0-3451 GCA_964559085.1 uncultured Acidobacteriota bacterium
CCCCAGAAAAAAGAACACAAACACCACACTGGCCAGCCCCAGATTGAATGCCCCGGCTATATCGAGCTTGAAAAGGGTCGGAGAAAGCGAGGGAACGGCGCCGAATATCCCGTGATAGTGCACAATTCCCAGAGGCAAACCTGCAAGCGTCGTGGCCAGGATTCCCCATAGCAGCGCGCCCCGAACCTTCGCTGCAACGAGAACTACCGTAAGAATCCGACCGGAGAGCGAACGCAGGACGGGGGCGCGGCGCAGCGGCCCGAGGCTCACCAGTGTGCTCGGGGAACCGACAATAATTCCCGACCATTGGAAGCCGATCATGGCAACAAAAAGGCCGATTCCGACCGCAATCGCTTCTTTAAGCGAATCGGGGATGCCGTTGATCAGTTTCTCCCGGAAACCAAAGAGCGAAAGGAAAAGAAACAGGGCGCCTGAAATAAAAACCGCGCCCAGTGCTTTCTGCCACGGAACGCCCATGGCCAAAACCACGGTATAGGCGAAGAAAAAGTTTTGACCCATGCCCGGCGCAAGAGCGACCGGGTAGTTGGAATACAGGCCCATCACAATGGTCGACAGCGCACCGGCAACGCAGGTTGCAACCAGCACTGCACCGAAATCCATTCCACAGGACGAAAGCACAGTGGGCTGCACGAAAATGATGTAGGACAGTGTCATGAAGGTCGTGATTCCAGCCACCACTTCCGTTTTCACCGTCGTATGGTTTTCTTTCAGCTTGAACAGTCGTTCCAGCATAGAAGCCTCTCTGATTCGAGATTCGAGATTAATTTCGAATCTCGAATTTCGAATCTCGAATCTCTTTTCGATAGAAGCCCGCGCGTTCCGAAGGGAGGAGCTCACGCCAGCGGCCCACTTGCAGTCCTTCGAGGGTACAGGGACCGATGCGGGTTCGCACCAGTTTTAGCACCTTCAACCCCACGGCTTCGAGAAGGCGGCGCACTTCGCGGTTTTTTCCCTCTGTGAGCACAATCTCCAGCCAGCTGTATTTGCCGCGATCCTCGACGCGACGGACGCTTTGCGGCGAAGCCCAGTCGCCTCGCTTCAATTTCACTCCCTGCGATAACCTCGACAGAGTCTCGTCGCTCACCAACTGATTCGCCTTTACCAGATAGGTTTTCGGCACTTGCGATTCCGGACTGGTCACGTAATTTGCAAAATCCGTATCATTTGTAAGCAGAAGGAGGCCGGAAGTATCCTTGTCAAGTCTCCCGACCGGCGAAACCCAACGCATATCCGGCCCAAGGCAGTCATATACAGTCTTCCTCCCATCGGGATCGCCGTGGCTGGTGATAACACCCTTAGGCTTATAAAAGAGGAGGTATACCTTGCGCGCCGGCCGGAGCCGCCTTCCATCCAGGTGAATTGTGTCCGATTGCGGCGCGGTCCATTGATCGGGATTGCGCACCACACGGCCATTGACCTTAACGCGTCCCGCCAGGATCGCTTCTCGCGCTGCATTCCGCGAAGCCAGTCCGAAGCGGGAAAGCACGCGGTCCAATGTCATGACACTTTTTGATTTCATAGGCGGCGACCGTCGCGCAGGTAATGCAGCCGAATAATTTCCGCTTCGTCCGCTTTCATCCCGACCTTGTGCTCTCCGACTTTATTTTTTTCGAGCCAGCTCTTCATCGATAACTTCCTGAAAATTCTCGATGGGTTGAGCTCCGGACAAGAAACGCCCGTTGATAAAAAAGGCGGGCGTGCCGCGCACACCGAATCGTTCTCCGTCGGCGATGTCCCGATCGATTTGAGAAGCGTATTTATGGCCGTCCAGACACTGGCTGAATCGGCCGGGATCCAGGTGGAGCTCTTCGGCGTATTGTTGAAGGTCTGCATCCTCCAGTTTTTGTTGATGCGCAAAAAGCTTATCCGCATACGCCCAGAACTGCCCCTGATCTCCGGCGCAGAGCGCCGCCTCCGCGGCCGCCCTTGCGCGTTTGTGAAAATCCAGCGGGAACTGCCGCTGAACCAGACGTATTTTGCCGGGATAGACTTTCTCAATTTGCTTCAAGGTCTCGTGCCCCCGCCGGCAATAGGAACACTGGAAATCCGTAAAAGCAACAATGGTGACCGGAGCCTTGGCGGGACCGGAAGATGGATCCCGCAGCGAGAATGTTACCTGCACCCTGGGAAGCTCCGGTTTTTTGATCAGGATTTTAAGCGGCTGTTTTTCCTGCAGCTCTTTGTAAAGAGCGTTTTCCCGGCGCGCTTTCAGCTGTCGCGCAATCGCTTCGCGCGCCTGAGCCTCTGCCTCGGCCATTTGTGCGGCATCCGGCGGGGTCCCGGATTTTTGCTGCCGCATAATCTGCTGTGCAAGAGACTTCACGTCCGCGTCGGACGGCGGTTCGATTCTGCCGTCAATTTCCCTGCGCTGCCATTCGGCCAACGATAATCCGGCCTTCTTTGCCGCCCCTTCAAATAGAAGGCTTCGGGCTTTCCGCTCAATCCAGCTTTTTTTTAGCTGGTACAGGTTGACTTCGGCCTCGTAAATATCGGTTCCGATATCCTGTCGCATCTGGCCTTCGGTGATAGAGACACCGCCCACAACCGCCACCGGAGTATTCCCGGCATCTTTTTGACAGAAGCCCGGCGCAGCCAAAGCGATTGCAAGAAGCAGGAGCACCGCCCGATTATAAAATGACATACAGATCTCCCTTTGTTCTGGTGTTGGTCACACCGGGCAGGATAGCATTAAGCCCTTAAGTCTTTAACAAACATTTGGCGGCAGCCGAAAAACTTCCGGCGAGGATGGATCGCATCGCCAAGGGGAGGACAGACTATGGTCGAGTTTGATATAAACAGAGGACGCGAGATTCGTGTCAATCCCAAATCCGTTTTCCGCGGACTTGGAATCGGAATTTGCATCCTGATCGCAGCGATAGTTCTCTTTGCTTCCATTGCAAGCGTTAAATCCGGCCACGTAGGGGTGCTCACGCTCTTCGGGCGGGTGACAGGCGAGGTGCTTTCGGAAGGCATCCATTTCGTAAATCCTTTCAAGGTTAATCACGAGATGTCCATTCGCACACAGGAAATTAAGGAATCCGCCAGCGTCCCCTCGAGCGAAGGGCTGGTAATGAACCTGGACACGTCGCTTATCTTTAATCTAAATCCTGAAAAGGCCGCCGAGGTTTTTCAAAAGATCGGGCCGAACTACGTCCAGGTCCTGATCGAACCCAATCTCAGAGCCGCCATCCGCGAAGCCACCGCGGCAAACACCGCGAATGCCCTGTACTCCGGAGAACGGGAGATGGTGGCCAGACAGATACGCGAGCAGCTATCGGGTCTCCTCACAAAGCGAGGAATCAACGTCGAAAGCATTTTGCTGCGCGATATCCAGCTGCCGCAGACGTTAAAGGCGTCGATTGAAGCCAAGCAGCAGGCTGCGCAGGAAGCTCTGGCCATGAGCTTTCGTCTGCCGAAGGAACGGCAGGAA
>CAZLHW010000472.1:0-3448 GCA_964559085.1 uncultured Acidobacteriota bacterium
CCATGGTCGATGCAATGCTGCGGGTGCCGAATTTGGGCGGAGGAGCCGCGCGCGCGGCGGCGCGCGCGGGAACGTACGCCAGCAGCATATTCGGGTCGAAGCTGCTGCGGGCGGACGTCGGATTCTGCTTCCCGCTCGTCGCTTCGCGGACATTGGTGCGAACGTACTCAGCCAGTTCGTCGGCCGTAACAATCCCGTCCCGATTCTCGTCCGCTTCCCCTTCCAGGCCGCGCACCACATAATAGGTGAAGATGCCGTGCCCTCCGCCCCAGTCCGGGCTCTCGAAAGAGCGTTCCCGATCGCGACTGGCGGTCAGCGAAAACAAGGATCGGCTCATGTCGATCAGCGATTTGTTTATCGTCCGGACATCGTCATCGGGGGCGACGGCTCCGCTGTGACAGGAATCGGTCAGAAGAACCTTCCACTTGGCTTTGATCTTTCCAAACGCCGAACCGAGCCGGCTCATGGGATACGCCGTCTGCGCGATCCTGTTCAACTCGATGTCATAAGGGGCGAGGTACGCCTGGCCCTGATCGACGAATCCATGGCCGGCAAAGTAGACCAGCACGCGGTCTTCTTCCTTTGCTACAGTCGGCAGCCACTCCTCGATTTCCCTGCGTATACCCGCCAGAGTCGCCTTGCTTCCGATCAGCGTACGCACATTCTCGGCGCGGAAGTTCCCTCCTTCGGGGCTGATAAGAATGGAGTACATCGCGTCGGCGTCCCGCTCCGCATAACGAAGCTGCTGCGGTTCGGAGAGGTTCTTATACCGGGCGATTCCGATGACGAGCGCGTAGCTGCGCGGGATGCGGACGGCATCCGCCGGGGCTGCAATTTCCGGAACGTCGTCCTTTTCAAGCTTCAGATCGCGCTGAGACTGCGGCCGCTGCTGCCCCCATGCGGCTGCGGCCAGCAGGCCCAACAACGCCATGCACCTGATTTTTGCATTCATAGGATCACTTATGGGCCAGTTTGAACTGGTAGATCACGGGCCCGGTCAAGGGCCCCTGGGATAAAATCGTGGAGCTCTCCTCTTTGCGCAAAATGATGAGCTCGCGCGAATTCAGGCGCGGGATGCGCCGCAAATTATCCGGCAGGTCTTCCGTCTCGGGAATAGAACGCAGTCCGGCGCTTGAATCGATACATTCGCCCCGCGCGCGAAAGATCGCATCATCGCATCGGGGCAGCAGGATCTTGGGCGGCTGTTTGGTTTTCGGCAGTGCGGGAGGGATGAAGCCTCCGTCCGCCTCCGCCAAAACGAGCGGCGTCACCATCCAATAGACAATATCGTACCCCGGGGGGCCCGCAATCCGGAACCACGCCCGGGTGGCGGGCACCCGGTACTCTTTCCCGGATGCGATTTTGTTGTCCCGCCCGGTCTCCTCACGGGGGAAGAGAAGGCTGTAGCTGCCGCTCGTGCCGTAATCCATCACATAGAGATAGCCGTCGAAGTTCGAACGGAAACGAAACCGGACTCGGTCTCCCGGCTCAAAGACGAAGCCGGGATCGACCGTCTTCCAGACATCGCCCTCCTGGCGCTCGAGCGTGATCTCGATGCGTTGGGATTGCGCCGATGGAGGCGCAGAGTCCTGCGCCATTAGGCTGCAAGACATCAACAAAAAAAGCAAAAGGGGCTTCATGGTCGGCTCATTGATGGATAAGCGTCACATCCGCAACGAGGCGCGAATCTGCCGACCGGGACGGATTGACGACATAAACCGCTTTTTCTTTCGCCGGCGCCGACGGCTGCGGCGTCGTTTCATCAACTTTTTCTATGATGAGATCGCGCGCATAGACAGTGCGCAGCCGCTCGATCATGCCGTCCTGAATCGTCGCCTGAGCCAGAAGGATTCTGTTATCCTCCGGCGCCGCATCCTTCCCCGGTTTTGGCTGATCGGTCAAAGAGTAGATGAGACCTTCCAAGTCGGCCACCGGCCGCCGGGAAAAAACAATAAACAGCCTCTCCGCACCCGGTTGGTCATCAAAGGTAAAAACATACCCGGGCGGTATTTCATATTGAGTCCCCTTCTGTACTCGGTTATCGCCGTTGGCAATCTTCGGCGAAGGAAACAGAGGACTCCAGTTTCCGCTTGATCCGCGGTTGATTATATAGAGATAGCCTGCGGTGTTCACGTCAACCCTCAGCCGGATCCTGTCGCCCGAGCGAAAAACCGTCGCGGAATCCACTTCGACCGATCCCGCGTCGGTTCTTTTCAGTATGCTGTAGCGAAGTCCGAGCGGAACGGCGCTCTCCGTGGAATAGGACACGGGAATGGTCTGCCCTGTAGCGGCCTTATCTGCAGCAGCGCGACCGGCGGAGGTTTTTCCGGAAGCAGTCTTGTCGGCCGCCGCTTCAGCCGGCTTGCTCTCCCTGGCTCTTTTGACCTGCGGCGCCGGCGTCTTCGCGGCGGGCGCCTGCGCAACCGGCGGCGCGTAAAACAACTCCCGCGCGCTGAGTTTTTTCTCCGTCTGAGATGAACCGGGGACAATGGTCAGCAGGAAGATGGCGGCAAACAGTTGCATCACAACTTTTAAAGCATGAGGACTCATTGACGGCCTCCATTTGATTTCAGGATACCAACGCTTTGCAGCACCGCAAAGCGCGAAAAAAATAAGCACCGGATCCGCCCGGATTCAGATTGCAGATCTGTTAAAATCGGCGGCAATCCGCGGTTAAGTATTTGCTTGATGTTTTTTTTTGAAACATAATAACACAAAAAAAGGAGCCTTTATGCTGATCAAATTTTTGCATTTTCCGCTGCGATGTCTCCTGTCCCTTTCCCTGGCCACGATGCTGACGGTGCCGGAAATTGCACCGGCGGCCTTGGCGCAGGATTCCGGTGTTTCGAAGATCAACCTGGTGATCGTTGAGGGTGAGGGCGCGATCAATAACGTTCGCCAGAGAACAGCCCGCGAACCGATCGTTCAGGTTGAAGATGAAAACCGCAAACCCATCGCGGGGGCCACCGTCCTTTTCATTCTGCCGGACAGCGGCCCGGGCGGCACCTTCGCCAATGGATCCCGAACGCTTCAGGTTTTGACCAACAGCAAGGGCCAAGCCGTTGCCAAGGGCCTTAAGCTGAACAACCTATCGGGAAAATTCCAGATTCAGGTGGAAGCTTCCTATAAAGGAATGTCGGCAAACACAGCCATCAACCAAGCCAACGCGGTGCTGTCCACAGCCGCCGGAGGCACCGGAATTTCGGGCATGGTTGCGAGCACTCTGGCGATTGCGGCTTCTGTTGCCGCCGTTGCCGTCATTCTCACGGTGAAAAAGGATAGCGGTTCCCGTACGCCGAACGACTATGTTCCGGGAAGGGATCGTTAACGCCCGGCGGTTTCCAAGTTAGGATGCCGGCCTTTCCGGAAGTTGAGGACGGCCATTATGCGGAGAACCCTTCTTTTCGTTTTTCTGCTTTCGCCGCTTGATGCCTTTGCCATCGGCCGG
>CAZLHW010000473.1:0-213 GCA_964559085.1 uncultured Acidobacteriota bacterium
GGGGATTGCAGCCAGCGGATCCACGATAAAAAATATCGAGCTCAAAGAAACAAAAGAGAATTCCAGGATTTCCTTCAGATCCGCATTCATTGTCTTCGCACAAACGGAATTCCGGGGCCGGGGAACGCTGTCGCGCCCATAGTACACCAGCGGCACCCGCGCATTCAATGCGGAAACCGGGCAATGAGTCCCATCCGTGCGGAAGCAAGAACA
>CAZLHW010000473.1:223-3403 GCA_964559085.1 uncultured Acidobacteriota bacterium
GGGTAAGTACATTTTGCTTGAGAAAATCGGCGAGGGATACCTTGGTTCCGTCTTCAGAGGTTTTGATCAGGATCTCGGCCGGGCGATTGCCGTCCGGATCCTGTGTGACGGCATCAAATGGGACGCGGCGATCGAAAAGGTCTATTTCTCACAGTGCAAGGCTGTTGCCGGCCTGCGCCATGAAAACATTGCTTCCGTTCTGGACTTTGGCACGGAAGGAGGACGCCGCTATATCGTCCTCGAATCCCTCGGCAATTCCACCCTTAAAACCCTGATTGCACAAAGACCGGTTTGGACCATTGAAGCCAAGCTGTCTCTCATGATTCAGATCGCAGAAGGCCTGAGCTACGCACACAAGCGCGGAATTCTGCACCGCGATCTGGGACCGGCAAAGATTCACCTTACTGCGGATGGGAAGGTCAAAATTCGTGATTTTGCCATAGCCAGCGTGCTTTTGAAGCACCTCCCACACCCCTGGATTCGCTTCGGCACGCCGATATATCTCTCGCCGGAACAAATCCAGCAGAAGAAACCCGATCCGCGATCCGACCTATTCGCGGCGGGCACCATTTTTTATGAACTGATCACCTATCACCATCCTTTCCATGACCGGGACAGCAATAAGGCCCTGGATAATATTCTTCAGGATGGGCAGATCCCCACATTTGAACGGTTTCCCGATGAACCGCCCGGAATCTGGCCCATACTGAAAACCTGTTTGGAGCGAAACCCGGATGACCGGTATCAGAGCATGGAGGAATTAATAAGCGCCTGCAGGACCCTCCAAAAGGATCTTGCGGAAGACTCCCGCCTGATGCTCTCCGAATTATGTTCCGCGCTGGCGCCGTTGCGTGCTGCCGCCGCAAAGCCGGGGGCATCTGCAAGCATCGGCACGCTTCTGCAAGATATTGAGAGACTGCTGCGCGGTGAAAAAGAGCCGGATTATGTCTCCCTGGATCGGTTGATGAACAAGCTCCTGGAGCAATATCCCGCACTTCAGGCGGTTTCGGGATCCCTCTCGACCATCGATTCCTCCGCACACGAGCTTTTGACGGAAAGGATGGGCCTGGGGCTGCCGGAGGCACCGGGATTTTCTCAAAACCAGACGGGAACGGAAATGCAGGCGCCCGCACCCGCGGATCCTGAACCGGCGCCGCGGGAGGCAAGTATTATCAAACCCGAAGCGGCGCCTCCGGATTGGACACATATCCCTCTGAAGGATTCCATTGAAGCACCTAAATCCGAAAAGCCCTCCGAAGATTCTGTGAAAAATCTCTGCGACTTCCCGTCCGAAATACAGCCTGTATTGGATACCTCCCTGGCCGCGGCCGCCGCATCCCATCCATCCGCCTCTTTGCACAGGCAACCGGCGGCATCCAGCATGGATTCGATTCGGCTGGAGGGGAACGCACGGAAGGACCTGCTGCCGGATCCGGATTTAACCGCCTATCCAGCGGAAATCAAACCCGAAACCTGTCTTGACATAGAATTTTCCGCTGCAGGCAAACCGGGACCCGCCACCTGCTATCGCAGAATCCGGAGGAATGCCTGCCGCGCCGCTGCGGTACTCCTGGCCTTTCTCCTTACTGCAGCAGCAGTCTATATCGCTTTGGGGACCGATATTGCCGCCGCTTTGACGGATGCGCTAAAGGCTCGAATGCCGGACTCGGGAGTTTTTGCAAGCGCATTCGTGCACCGCTCGGATAAAGCTCCATCGCCTGTGCCGCCGGCCGCAGGCCCGAATGCTCCAAAAGCCGCGCCAGGCATGCAAACCCCGATTTCTTCGGTCGCAGAAATCCGGCAACAGCCGGTATTGGAAATAAAAGCGCGCGCCTCAAACCAGCCTCCGAAAGAGCACGCCGCGCGGATCGCCGCCTTAATGAACGCGGGACAACTTTCCTATGTAAAGACGGAATCTGACAATCTGCAGCCGTCTCATCCGGCATCGCTTCAGGTTCGGCAGCCGCGCAGGCAATGGGAACCTCAAAACACCGGTTTAGCTCAGGAATCCGCAGGGAAAAAGGAAGAAACCCTGAAAGCGGACTTAAGGCGGAGGGAAGAAGAATGGAGTCGTCGCCTGGCCGCAATAATGGCTCGCGGGCAATATGGAGAAGCCGCCGGCGTCCTAAATCAATGGCTTGCGGATAATCCCGCAAGCGCGGCCGCACAGGATATGGGCGCCAGGATTTCCGAGATTCAGCGCCACCTGAACATCTATGCATCGGCCATGGCTGAAAACAACTACCCCGAAGCCTTAACGGCAATCCAGAGCGCTGAAAAGCTTAATCCGGCAGATTCAAATTTTTCGGAATTGCGACGCCGGATTGAATACAGAAGAGCGGCGGCGCGATCCTTCTTAAGCGTGTACCGGCTTGGCGCGAAAGCAACAATCCTGCTGGACGGCCGGCAGGCAGGATACGACGGGGAGCTGGAAAACGAATCGCTCCCCATCGGGCCTCACACCGTTGCAATTGAAAGCAGCGGCAGTCCCGTTGCATCCACGCGTTTGGAATTCCCTGAAGGCCAGAGAGTCCAGCTCGTCTACGATGTCGCAGGACGGCAGATTCGGAGCATGGCAGAATCCGACCGGGAGCTGCTTGCGCAGAGAAAGGCTATGGAGGAAGTGCGCTATTTTGATGCCGAGCACGACCACGGGGTTTTTCGCGGAAGTTGCCGCGGATTGTTAATGATCGACCCCCTCGATGTCGCTTACCGGCCATCAGCCGGGTACCATGGGTTCCGCATCCCTTTCAAGCTCTTAAAACTGCAGATAAAGGGAAACACCGCCAACCTGATTAACGTATCGGACAACAAAACCTACCAGAGTTTTAAGTTTCGCGATGATCAGGAGGCAGAGAAGTTCCGGCGTTCCTGGGACGAATTGAAGGCGTTCACGCGGCAATAATCGCGAATTGCGGCCAGGAGCCTGTCCGAGAATTAGGATATGTCGCGCGCAAGGGGCTTGCGGGCCAAGATCAAGGCGCGAGGAGGAGGCGATGCGGGGACATCGTTGACGACGAGCAACGCAGATATTGGTCCGCAACCCCCTTGCGCCCAAAGGGTTCCGGCGGCGCGTGGGCATCTGCTTCGTTGGCGCTCCTCGACGATGCGCCAACATCGCCTGCGTCGCGCCGCCTCGCATCTGCCCACGCGGCGCTCGGAACGCGGCACATCCTAATT
>CAZLHW010000474.1:0-3382 GCA_964559085.1 uncultured Acidobacteriota bacterium
AGAGGCGCTCAAAACCGGGCGAAGAATCCTGACGCTGCGGCAGGCTTTCAATGCACGGGAAGGAATTACTCCGGACCAGGTTCAGCTGCCGAATTGTATTCTCAAGGAGCCGCTTCCGATACCTCAGGGAGCCCCGCCGAAAATAGACTTCCAGGCCTTGAAAGAAGGCTACTACAAGGCCATGGGGTGGGATCTGAAGACGGGAATGCCGTCTTCTGAAGTGCTGAAGGATCTTGGCCTTGCGGAACTGGTGCGGGATCTGACGGAAGGCCGCACGGCCTGACGGTCGCCGGGGCATTTGCCGCGCAACGTTGCCTGCTGTTTGGGCTGCAGCGCGCTCAAACAGGAGGACAGAAATCGGCCGGCGGCTGCGGGGCCATAGGCCTTTGCCGTGGAAAGCAGAGGGGGCCTCCGGCCGCTTTTATCAGGAAAAATCAAGAGGAGGTTTTCCGGCGGGCAAGGGAGCCCGCCGGATTTTGAGAGGGACTGTCAGTTCGATGCCTTGTGTTTGATCAGTTCCATTTTCTTGGGATCCAGATCAAATCCCGGGCAGCGGTCAGCCGTGTGACACTTGATGCACAAAGCCATTGTCGGCTTCACCGAAGGCTTTTTGCTCATATCTTTCAGATGCTCTTCCGCGGATCCGTGGCAGGATTCGCACTGGACGTTGACCAGTTCCATCTGCTGGTCTTTCATGTTAAAGCCGCCGGGTTGTTCAAACCTCACCGTGTGGCAGGCGAGGCATTTTGGGTCGAACTGCTTCGATTTGCTCACGAGCGTGGCATAGGCTTTGGCATGATCGGTGGTTTTCCATTGCTTGACGGCTCCCGAATGACAGGGGGCGCAGGCCTCAAGTCTAAGGGTGACGTTTTCGGCAGATGGCCTTCCTTCACTATCCCCGCCATACATATCCGCGACCTTATCGTTGTATGCTGTAATTATTTCCTTGATCTTTGCATCGTTGGCGATGTCGTCTCCGAAGGCAACCAGTTTATTGTCCCAGGCCTTTGTGCCGTCCATGGCGACTTCCAGGATGCCCTGGTATTGTCCCTTTTCGCCCGCCTGCACGATCAGGGTCTTATCCGCCTCGAAAGGTTCTTTGGTTTTCTGCTTGTCGTGGCCGCCGACGACCAGATCGATGCCCTTTACTCTTCGCGCGATGACCCAGTCCCGGTTCGTTCCCTGATGGGTGAGGGCAACGATGTAATCCACTTTCCCTGTGAGTTCTTTAATCACGGATTCTGCCGCCGCCAGGGGATCCTGTATAAAGGCAGCATCATTAGTAATTTCGCTCACTTTGGAAACCATTTCGGAGGTGTCTCCGATGACGCCGAAGATGCCGATATTCTTGTCTTTAACTTTCTTGATGATATAGCGTTTGAAAATGGGGGCGTCTTTGTCATCTACAAGGTTGGCTGAGACGAAGGGGAAATCATGCTTCTTCTCAAGTTCTTTTAGAAAGCTGATGCCCAGAACCAGGTCCAGTTCGCCGATGTTTACGGCATCGACGCCGATTTTTTTGTAAATTTCCGCGATGACGTCCGCCTTCAGTTTTGCAGATTGCTGCACACTTTCGGGGAGCTCCTCATCTTCATTAAAAAGATCTCCTGCATCGACAACCACCAGGCCGGTCAGACTTTTTCGGATTTCATCGAGGTATGTGGCTTTTTTGTACAGCCCGCCGAGCTGTACGCCGGTCTCCATTCAGCCGCAGGGCTCCATATATCCCATGACCATGCCGCTGTAAGCTATGGCGATCTTGTTGCTGTCCGCGGCGCGAGAGCTGTTGACGGAAATGGCTGCGGAGAGCAAGACGGCCGCGCCCAGGAAAAACAGCGCGATGTGAAGAATTTTTTTCATTCAAGTCCTCCTGAGATACCGGTGCAGACAATCTGTTTCCGGCGCCCTGCAATGCTGTAGTTTCAGGGCGCCGTAATCATAGCATTCAACCCGCAGTCTCACCAGCAATTCATCCTGGGAGCGTGTCCGAGAATTAGGAAATGTCGCGCGGCCTCGCAGATGCCCAGGCGGCGCTCGGAACTCGGCACATCCTCATTCTCGGACACGCTCCCAGGCCGAGACACAGCAGGTCCTGTAGATATACGCCCGGAACCGCGCGATGTTTTGACAATTGCTGAGATGACAACCGGACGTGAAGGTTTCCATTCAAATCAGTATTTGCATATGCGGGCGCACTAATGCTGCACTTCGATCAATTGGACCTCGAAGTCCAACGCGGAATTCGGTGGTATGACCGGCGGGGCGCCGGCTTCTCCATATCCCATCTCCGGGGGAATAATAAGTTCCCGTTTCCTGCCGACGCGCATTCCAATGATGCCGACATCCCATCCCGGAATCACCTCGCCCGCACCCAGACGGAATGTGAAGGGTTGCCCTGTATCAAGCGAGCTGTCGAATTTCCTCCCGCGGCGACCCTTCTCATACAGCCAGCCTGTGTAGTGTACGGTCACTGTGGTTCCCCGAACGGCCAGAGCTCCTTCGCCCAGGATGATATCATTCGTCTTCAGTTCGGAGAGGGTGCGGCTGGAACAGGAAATCAGGAATAGGACGAATCCCAGCGCAGCCGCTGTGCGGGCCTTGTGTTTCATCGGACTCTTCTCCTGCAAACCATTACCGGCAATCGGCACTGCCTCCTTTGCGAGGTTTCTCCGGCCTCCATAGCGATAAACCGGTCCCCATAAAGCAAGATTCGGTGTGGTAAGGTTTCCACCCTTAATCGATAAATGTCCAGATAATTTTAAGTTGAGCCGGGGCATCCTCTGCAATTTCATAGATTGCGCCCGGCTGGGGGGTGTGCTATTTTTTCCGCTTACAAAAGCTCAGAAGCAAGGAAGGTACTGTGGGGACTACAAAGCTTACTCGCAAGGAAATTCTCGCCGAAGATCCGGTGCATGAAGCGATCGTACGGTTCATTGAATTCTTACGAACAAACAGCAAAAAGATAAGTATTGTAGTTGTGGTGATCGTGCTGCTGGCTTTGGGGATTTACGGCGGGCTTCAATACCTCGGTCGTAAGGACGCGCAGGCTCAGGAAAGACTGTCAAGGGGAATGGATTTCTTTCATGCGGCATTGAGTCCGGATGCCGCCGATGACCCCTATGGGAAGGGGGCAACCCCTGTATTCAAGAACGACCAGGATAAATATAAGGCTGCCGCAAAAGAATTTTCCAGCATCGTTGAAGGGCAAAGCTTCGGGAAGATACCGGTTATAGCACGCTACTACCTGGGGCTTTCGCAGCTTCGATTGGGCGAAAAGCAGCAAGCGATGCGAAATCTGGAGATGGTATCCAATAACTCCAAGGAGCGGACGCTTGGATTCCTGGCAAAGCAAGTCCTCGCTGCGCAGCATCTCAATTCCGGC
>CAZLHW010000475.1:0-3123 GCA_964559085.1 uncultured Acidobacteriota bacterium
TGTTCCATCTGTTCTTTTGTCATGGATCCGCGTTCCACCATCATTTCCATGGATTTCACGGTAGCGGACTCCAGATCCAGCGTTCTGGACAAATAGAGCCCTGTCAGCAGGCCGAGTACGACCAGGCAGGCAAGAGGCGTCAACACTCCGGGCGCCTGCCCGATTTCCTTAAATGCGGATCTGGGCGAAGTAAAGGTTCCGAAAAGACGGCTGAAGAAACTTCCGGGTTTGGGTGTTTCTGTTTCAGACATGACGTTGGTGGTGTCTTCTGCTGCCATGGTTCCTCCTCATTATGAACATCTCCCGTGCCGGGCGTCGGCTTCCAGCACGCAGGAATAAACGATCTAAAGTGTCCCGCGGTTCCCTCTCTATTATATTTTTAAAAAAAGACATAATTTATTACGGCTGGCATTTCCATAATTACCTTGAAGCTGCCGCAAATGTTTCAAGGGCCCTGAGGACAGAAGCGTGTCCGCGCCCTGCAGTCCGGCTCCGACGTTCGAAGCCCCCGAGTCCCCTTTTCACGGCGGCCGAACCCGGCCATGCCCGATGGCCCGAATGGGCCGGTCGAGGCGCCGTACAATCAGCAAAACCGGGCCGGTCAATTTGGTCATGCGACCCGATGCGTCGAAGCAGGCAGAAGCCTATAGTACCCTGCATGAAATCGGAGCAACAAATCAGATCGGGTCCGAATCGAGGGGGAGCGGCGATGAAAGTCTTCGCGCGAAACTTGCTGACCGCACTGGCGATTCTCTTTTTAGGCGCATCCAGCGCGCCGGCGCTGACCATCGACATCCATTTCATCGGCGGCGGTGCGCCGGCGAATGCCGCGGGACAAGGCAACCTGCATGACATTGTGCGGGCCGCGGCCCGCATGTGGGAATCCGTCTATGCGGAGCCCATAACACTCACTCTTTATTACGGATGGGCGGACACAGGGAATGCCGGAACGCACGCCCTCCTCACCCAGGGCGGCAACCCAAACCGCGAAACATCGGGCACGATTCTTTTCGACAACACCGGCGCCGCATCCTTCTACCTGGACCCGACTCCCTATCAAAATGAGGAATATCGCACGTTGACCGAGGAATCGCAGGATCTCGGCGGCGGCTATATCAATGTAGCCCGCGTATTCAGCAATCCGATCGGCGACGCCGCGGGACATCTCGATCTGCTTTCGGTCGTCCTGCACGAAATCGGGCATGCACTGGGTTTGAGCGCCGCCAATGTCTCCTTCATTGCTCAGGCCGAGACCGGAATTCTGGCTATTCCAAACGGGTTACCCTATCCGGGCTCCCGGATTCCGCTGGCATACAACAATGCGGGAGTTGTTGCTCATTTCAGCGTGGATGCAATTGCCTACGGCAGTCTTATGGCAGGCATTAATGCAGAGGAGAGGCGAATCCCGTCCGAACTGGACATTCTGGCAAACGCATTGATAAGCAGCTACTCAATCCTAAGATTCCGTCCGGAACAGTACCCTCCGTCCCATGACGAGGATAGCGACCCGAGGGGGATTGCGCGCAATCCCGATTCCCGCGGCATTTCCGCGCCGGGGCGCTTGAGCGGCGCCGAAAAAAGCCGGCCTAAAAAAGAAAGGATGCTTATCCGCCGGCTCCAGTTGGGCAAAGTCGGGGAGTAGGGCCACATGAAACCCGCACGACTCCTTATGGGACCGGCAACCCGAAGCTTCAGGGCCCCTGATTCGGCAATCGAGCATGAGCGGAGGAACAAAATCCGTATCTATGACCCTGTTTTTGTTGCCGTGAAAGGAACCGCTGCGGATGGTACCCGCTACCGATTCAACACGATTGCGCGGAATATAGGCCCCGGCGGCCTGTGCGCCTATACACCGCAGGCGATGGAAACAGGGGAGAAAATAACCGTTCGGATCCGTTTCGCGCGCGCCGGGAGCGCCCCGCGGGAGGCGCCGACGGTTGCGGCCAGCGCCGTTGTCATTCGGGTTGAAAAAGAGTCGAACGGTTCTTATCTTTTCGCGGCATCCTTCCTTCTCCACCGTTTTCTTTATCAGTAAGGGGGCAAACCAAAGCCGCGGCCGGCGCCGGCCGCGGCTTTTGCCGGCGCATCACAACGCAATTAGTGCGGCAATTCGGCGAGACCGTAGCGGTACGCATAAATGAGAAGCTCCAGCCGATCTGCGACCTCCAGTTTGGAATAAATATTCGTCAGATGGTGGTGGACGGTGATGTCGCTTATATAGAGTGCTTCGGCGATCTGTTTGTTTTTGAATCCCTTGCCGACCAGCCGGATTACCTCGCGCTCCCGCCGCGAAAGAGAGCTGATCTTTACTTCTTCCGGATTTTTTTGGGGCGGTTTACTTCGGGGAGACAGTTCGCGCAGCAGGCTGGCCGTGGTGGCTCGATCCAGCCATGCTTCGCCGGCATGCACGCATTCTATGGCTTTGAGAAGCATGTCGGCGGACTTGTTTTTGAATACGACGCCCGATGCGCCGAGCCGCATCGCCCGGCGCGCCAGATCCTGATCTTCCGACTCGAGAAGCACAAGGATTTTCAGCGTGTCGGATGCTGCGTAGAACTGGGGCAGCAGGTCGATGCTGCCACTGTTGGAAGCATTGACGGCAAGCAGAACGACGTCCGGCCGTTCCCGCTGAATAAGCGTCCGCGCGTCCGACCAGGTCGCTGCCTCGCAGACAACCTTCATCCAGGGGCGCTGGGACAGCAGCAGGCACAGGCCCTGCCGGTACAGCTCGTGTTCTTCAATGACGGCAATGCGCACTTCTTCCGCAAGGGCTGCGGGCAATTTGTTTCGCATAAAGATATCCCGACCTATTCATCGGCGGGACGCCCCGGAATCCTGAGGACAAAATGGCGTCATTTTGCCATGCCCACGATTGCGGAAACAGCCGCACGGAATCCGCACGCGAATATCCGGACCCGACCGGTTGCAGGCCGGAAAGGGCTCCTTGCTTATTTGTGTAATGGTTAAAGGACACCAGAATCAGCGTGCGTCTTCAAGGCTCTTTATTTTATGATGGCGCCGGGTTCACGTGGAGGACACATGCGAGCATTCCCTCTCTGGCTGAAAATAACCATGATGCTGATGATAGGAGCGCTGCTGGCGGGCGGCACCGGCCTTTATTTC
>CAZLHW010000475.1:3133-3370 GCA_964559085.1 uncultured Acidobacteriota bacterium
CGGGAAGTGAGCGCAAACCTTGAGGCAATTGCCCAGCTGAAAGGCAGCCAGATCAGCGATTGGCGTATCGCAAAGCAAAACGAAGCAGCCGTAATCACCGACAGCCCTTTTTACATCCAGCTGGCGACCGGGTGGGGGAAACGGCCCGATGTGGAGAAAAAGGAATTGCTTCTGCGGTTCAGGATCAAACAAAACCGCTATCAGCCAAAAGACCTCCTCGTGGTCAGCACGAACGGG
>CAZLHW010000476.1:0-3369 GCA_964559085.1 uncultured Acidobacteriota bacterium
CTGTTGGGGCGTCCGCGACCAGGCGGCATTGGGCTTGAGTACCACGTGGCTGCCCGGAGCGATAAAGCTCAAGCCTCCCGCCGCGGCAATCGCGGCTTTTAGAGCCGCCGCAGGATCCTCGTTGCGGCCGACAAAGATCCTGCCTTTGTCTTTTTTTAAAGCACTGGTCTTGCGGGCTCCGGATTCAGGGGCTTTCTCGCTGCGGCATCCGCCCACAAGGACGCTGCCGCAGGCAAGTCCGGCCAAACCGATAAATTTGCGTCTCTTCATGGAACCTTTCCTCATAAAACCGAGCGTGTTCTATTTGCGTTCCTTCAGGAAATTCTTCGCTTTTTCATCCAGGGCCAGCAGAAATTTCGCCGTCTGCAGTTTTCCCTTGTCGCCTTCGGAATACGAAACAACAGTGATGAAAAAGGGGCCCGCGGCTGCATACGCTGTCGTGCCGCCGGCTCTGTAAGCCGTAAAACGATTCCAGCCCGCCTCGGCGGGTGCGTTCTTTCCCGTTTCCATCCTGTACCGGTCTGCCAGAAAGTCTCTTGCGGCCCGGGGCGACTTCATGCCGTGAACCGTTACCTCAACGTATTCGTCGCCCTGCATATAGAGACGGCGAAGAGCAGTGGTGACTCCCGCTTTCGTGTAGACTTCGTATCCGCCGTTATAGATTTCGGTGAGCCCGTCTCCCTGCACATACGTTGTGGAATCCGGCATAACGCTCCAGCCGCTGACGGCGCTGTCCGGGGCAATCCGCATTAAATCATCCCTGGATGCAGCCCCTGCCCGGAGCGGACACAGGATCAGAACGGCGGACACTGTCACGATAAGAGGAGCGAGTCCCTTGGCTTTCATGATCGTCATCCTATCCGGATAATGTCCATCTTATCGAAATCGTTCACGCCAAGTCCCCTCGAAGCGGCCGTGGCAATGGATATGGGCTCGCGTCCTGCCTGCGCCACCGTGGGAAGTCCGATTTCGGTTCGGCGCTCATCGATGATTTTCCATTCCATGGTGTCCACCGCTACGGGATCCCGGCTGACAAGAAGCCCGTAATACTTCCACATGGCATCGGGACGATAGATGGGGCCGCCGTCCGCCAGTGGGCGCAGGGCGTCCATGATGATCAGGCGCGTTTTATTGCGGATGGCGGGGATCATGTTCAGATCGGCAATGAAGGGATCACAGTGGTTATTGTGGCATACCATGGGATTATGAAAGCTTCCATAATGGTTCTTCAGCGCTCCGGTGACTCCAGCCATCCTGTGGTCCTTCATAAAAGGAATATTGATGAGGGCCGTAATCTCCCGAGTGAGGACCTTTGCAAGACGCCCGTTGATCGAGCCGCTTTGGGTGGATTCCTCTTCCCAGTCATTGCCGACGGCTACCACGCGGATGCCGTCCCCATCCTTGTTAAGCTTGAAACCCGCACTCAGCAAAAAGTCCTGTCTGTTTTCCCAGATAATAATGTTGGACGGTTTGACACCCACGCGCAGCACGGCATTGGCTGCGGCATAGGCAACCTCCGGATTCGTGGTGGCGCCCCGGCCCCCCAGCCCGTTGATCTTAATTCCCACGACATCGTCCGGCTTAAACAGGGATTTCCAGGCCGCTTCGGCATCCGCCATGCCGGTCACTTTGGTCACTGCCTGATCCAGCATTGTTGCGAGAATATCGGTTTTAATTTCCGAGGCATTTTCGCCGCCCAGCACATCAGGATTTCGAACGATTACGAGCCGGGACTTTTGGGTGTTCTCCGCGGCGCGCACCGAATCCATGACAACGCCGGGGCACGCGGCAACGGCTCCGGCAATGGCTGCCTGTTTCAGAAACTGTCTGCGGTTTGCTCTGTTCGGCATTAGGTTGGTCCCCTTTCTTCGCTACCATGCAAATACTTCGGACATCGGCCGGCACCCGGCTTTTGTCCCGCCGGCGCAAATCCCGTATTTGGAGCGTAAGCTACGCGATAAGGACTTGTCAACCAACTCCGGATTCAAGGCAAACGACGAAGCCGACCGGATGGCCCTGCTGAAGGTGAAAATCTTCGCCTTTGCGATGGCGCCGGATTTATAGAAGATCGCTAGTGCATGCGTCGGCAGGCCCGGCTGCGGCTGCGTTTTCCATCGCGGATCGGCGGAGGCATGGGTGCCGCCGATCCCCGACGGCAGATGCACAAAGAGCTATTTCGGCTTCGGATAGACCGTTTCTTCCGCCTCCCACTCGGACTTTATGCCGTAGGGGAGAACGGCTCCGGGAGCTTCAATTTCATAGAGCTTGCCGTTTCTGATTTTGTAGATGTGCATCGCTGCCAGGTTGAATTGCCCGTATTGAGTCTTGTTGTCTGTTCCCGGCGCCGCATTCGGGGGAAGGCGCTTGGTGCCGTCGTGGCGGAACATCGAGAAACCGACAGCCAGCCCCTTTTGCACATCGGCGACTACCATGCGCGGCCTGATTTCCGTGATGTAAGAGAAAACACCGGCGCTGAGCTGGCCTTCGCAGTCTCTCGGAACGCCCCCGAATCCGCCGGTGGGCATGGCGCCTCCAGGCTGCGCTTTCCCGGGTGCAGGCGGCGTGCCCCCCGCCGTGGTCATGCCGTTTTCGCGGCGCTCGCACTCCGCCGCAAACGGCGCGCGCTTGCCGTCTTCCGACGTCAGGGCATCGTAGTAGGCGAACCCGATGCGCAGCAAATCCTCCCGCTTCATTCGTTCGGCTTCAGGGATATCTTCCAGGAAGCCGGCTCGGGGCTTCTGAAGCGTCGGCATTGAACTAAAGGGCATTTTGCTCATGCCGCCCCCCCGGACTATCAGATGTTCCGCTTCCGTGATTTTTCCGTTCTCAAGTTTGAGACGTGCTCCCAGCATGATGTCCTTCTCTTTTTCCTTCATGACCACGAGGCAGGCGGCTGCCTGTGCTTCCGGATCGGCGGCGTAAATTTGAAACTCGGTCGGGCCGCCCGTTGCATTTTCCCACAATCCTTTCCCGACCTTCAGGAGCTCTACGGCCTTTTCGGAGTTTTCGGTGAATTTGACATTTTCTGCAAACGGCAAATCTTTGGGACTATGATTCGCAAGCGCTCCGACATATTTTTGCATAAGATCGACCAGGCACTGCCGATCGCACTTCGGAGCCGCCGTTGCCTGCAAGGCAAGCAGTACGGCAATGGAAGAAACCGTTATTAGTCGTTGAAAGCGCATCCCAATCCCCCTTTCTTTGTAGTCCGTTTCCTGTTTTCAGAACAACATAGATTGTCGCATTGTAAAACAACCCTTGTTTGAAAAGTGAGATGTTTCATAATCTTGGCAGGGAAACGGCTGAAGGGGAGTACAGCCGATTTTCAATCGAATGCCCAATCACATCAGGGGATGGTTGCCAATGACG
>CAZLHW010000477.1:0-3362 GCA_964559085.1 uncultured Acidobacteriota bacterium
GCGCTCGCCTCTTTCACCCTGGGCTTCTCTGCTCCCGCGCTTGCAGCGCTTACATTTCCTTCGCACAAACCTTGGCAGAGCCGCCGGTCAATCCCCGCTCTTTTTACAGGGTTTGTTTCCGCGGCGGCTTTGCATTCAATGCGCGGTCAGCTCTTTTCATCCATCGCAATCTCGGGCACGGTCAGAATAAGCAGGAACGCCATCAGCATTGTAACGGCGCCCAGCAGAAACACGCTTTGCAAGCCCGCTTCCAGGGCTGCACGGATGGCCGACAGAGTCCGATGAAAGAGCGCCTCCCCATCCGCACCTCTGCCAAGGAAAGCGGCCTTCAGCGATTCCATGCCTTTCGGCGACAGAAGCGCTTTCGGGTCGCCCAGCGATTGCAGCGCCTCCTTGCCCGCAAATTCACTTAATCCCTCGGGCAGCGATTTTTCCAAAGCTTTGGCATAAGAAACATTCATCACCGATCCAAGCACCGCAGGTGAAATTGCCATCCCCATGGTGATGCTGAAGAATATCGCACCCATCGCCACGCCCAGCAGCCTTTTGGGCACGGCATACTGAACGACGAGGGTATTGATCGTTGGAATGGTTCCCAGCCCCAGCCCGGCAAGCGTCGCCGCAGCAACGGAGGTCCACACAGACGTGCGGTGGTCAAAAAAGACAATGCCGAGCAGAACCAGCGTGAGCAGGCCGTAGCCCGAAATATACATCCATTTATAACGCTTCCACTTCGCCAATATGAATCCCGTGGGCACGCCAACGAAGGCCACGAGCACGTTGAAGGGCGTCAGCACCTGGCCGCTTCTCATGACGGTCATTTCCTGCACGCCCTGCAGAAAAATCGGGTAGTACATCATCATGGCCATCAGGCCGAAGAAAGAAAGAATGCCGGAGACAGCCACAGTCAGAAACGTGCGGTTGCGAAACACCTGGGGAGCCATGCTGGGCTGGGCCGCGCGCGCGTCCGCGCGGTAGATGAGAACCCAGAAGTCAAGTGCGATCACGAGCAGGCCGATCACCTGGACCGAGCCCCAAGGATACGTGGTGCCCGCAAAGGAAATTCCCAGAATGGTTGCAGAGGACGCGATGGCGACGAGTATAGCCCCCCGCACGTCAATTTTGCGCGAGATTTTCTTTACCGGAGCCGGAATCCCTGCCGGAACGAGAATCGCACACAGGATGAGAAACGGCACCCCCATCCAGTAAAGGTGGCGCCAGCTGAGATTGTCGACAAACCACCCGCCCAAGGTGGGGCCGATAAGAGCGAAAATGCCCTGCGGAATGTTTAGCAGGCCGACCCACCGGCTGCGTTGCACCGGGGGAAGCATATCGCCCAGCACCGCAAAGCAGAGCGGCGCCAGCGCGCCGTTGCCGATACGCGCCAGGGTATTCGACGCGATCAGGATCGGATAGGACGGCCTGACGGCCCTCAGGACCGACCCTGCCAGAAACAGGATCATGGAGATCAGCAGCATAAGCCGGCGCCCGTACATGTCGGAAAACTTGCTGAAAAGAAGCGTGACAAAGGCCGCGGCCAGGGACGGGATGGAAATCCCCCAGGCATACAGAGCCATGCCGTCCAGATCCGCCGCCATCCTCGGTCTGGCGATAACGAGCGACTGCACGTAATAGCTCAAGATAAAATAGATGAAAACGATGGTGGCGAGGCTGAGAACAATCTGACGTCGGGTGAACGAGGATTCGGTTTCGGCCATGCGCAACTCCTAAAAAAGGGCCACGAATTCCACGGATTACACAAATAGCTTCGTGCAATTCGTGAAATTCGCGGCGTCTTGATCACTTCCGATAAAAACCGTATTCATTTACCGCGGCGACCATGGCGCGCAGATTCTCCAGCTTGGGATTATCCGCGACCGCGCCGGCCGACAGGATATAGCCGCCGCCCTTGCCGCAGCTTTCAATCAACTTGCGACACTGCTCCTTCATCTCCGCCGGATCGCCGGTCACTACAAGCGAAGAGGCTATATTGCCCTGAATCGCGCATTTGCTTCCCAAAATCTGCTTGGCCTTCACCAGATCCGTTTTGTCGAAGTACCAGGAAACGGTCCCTTTGGGGAATTCATTGACCGTTTCCAGCCGCGTATTGAAACCGCCCTCGGCAAACATATTCTGGATAAGTCCTTCCTTAATGAAAGCATCCATGACCTTCTTCAGCGAAGGCCAGTAAAAGGTTTCAAACTGCTTCTGCGACATCCAGCCATCGGCCCCCTTATGCAGCGGATAGGTCACCATAAAGATATTGTTCACCGTCGGAGCGCTCAGAACCGACTTGATCGTAAAATCCGCCACCACGTCCAAGGCTTCCAGAAGCTTGTCCGGCCGGCGGTACATGTCTTTCAGGATGGGCGCGGTGCCGCGCAAAGTGTCCCCAATGGTATCGAAGGGCGCTTTACAGAACGCGCCGTAGACCACAGGATACCCGTTTGCGGGCCCCCCGGGTCCCGCTGCCGCCATCGCCTTCATCATCTTCCGGTATTCCTGACCGATCTCCATCAGCTTCTGCAGTAAGGCCTGCACTTCCGGACTCGCCAGCGGCATCAGCTGCACCAGGTTCACAATTTCCACCAGATCGGTCGCCGGCCGGAACATTTGCAGCGGCTCCAGAGCGCCCATGGTTCGGGGCAGGAACTTTCGCATGAAGAAATCCGAAGGATCGAGAATCAGATCGTCATACTCCTCCGCCTTCATGTACTCGGATTCCATGAACTGAAATGAAGCAACGTTTTCTCCCAGGCCGTGGCCCGGCCAGGAGTACAGCTTGTAGTCCAGAAGATCCAGCACTCTGCCCGGCGTTATCCAGGGGCTGGCCCAATACTCCAGCTCTTCGGAAAATTCCTCGTTGAACTTCCTGCATGCGGCCACCGCCTTGTCGTAGTCGTACATAGCGGTGCGGAAATTGATGCCGTAGTTGGTATAGGGGAAATTGCCCACGGGCAGAGTCAGAGGAACCCGATCCGGTTCCTGCACATTATAAACATCAATTAAACGCTGCGCCCGCATCCGGTAATTGCTCTTCGCCTTTTCGCTGACGAATTCAAGCCCCGGCGGATTCAGAAAGTTTTCCAGTCTTCGCTGCCGCTTCTGCTCCGGCGTCAGTTGGGCCCAATCGCCCGCCGCCGCGCCGGCCATATTTCCGATGCTGCCGAATACAGTTCCCATATGTCGTCCTCTCTTAAAAAACGATGCGGATACCAACGGCCCTTAGATAAGGATTTCAAAAGGGACCCCGGAAGGGTCCGGCAGTGCAGCCCAGGGTAAATCGGCATGATCCTTCAGCCATCCCAAGGAACTCCCGGGAGCGCGGCCGTCTCGGCCGCAAAAAAGCCGGCGCGACTCCG
>CAZLHW010000478.1:0-3342 GCA_964559085.1 uncultured Acidobacteriota bacterium
GAGGAGGCTGATGCCGCGCAATGCAAGCATTGCGGGGACATCGTTGACGACGAGCCACGCAGATATTGGCCCGCGACCCCCTTGCACCCGAAGGGTTCCGGCGGCGCGTGGGCCTCTGCTTCGGTGGCGCTCCTAGAAATTGATCAGCTCGATCTCCCGGGTATCTTTGACATAGTGCTGATTCGTCTGCGGATAGCAGTACTGCTTCCCCTCAAAATTCCTCAGAACTATTTCCTTTTCGTCGAACTTCACCACATAGTCCGGCATCAATGGAATCTTGCCCCCTCCGCCCGGAGCGTCGATGACAAACTGGGGCACCGCAAATCCCGTTGTAAAGCCCCGCAGCGCCTGCATGATTTCCAGGCCGGCCTCCACGCGGGTGCGGAAGTGGTTGGTGCCCCGCGTCAGATCGGCCTGATACAGGTAATAGGGACGCACGCGCATCATCAGGAGCTTGTGCATCAGCTCGCGCAGGATCGCCGGGTCATCGTTCACGCCTTTCAGGAGAACCGTCTGGCAGCCGAGCGGGATGCCCGCATTTGCAAGCTTTTCACACGCTTCCCTCGCCTGCGGCGTCACTTCACGCGGATGGTTGAAATGCGTGTTGATATAAATGGGATGGTATTTCTTCAACATATTGCAGAGCGAATCCGTGATGCGGCTCGGAAGCACGCAGGGGAATTTCGTTCCGATGCGGATAATTTCAACGTGCGGGATGGCGCGAATTCTCGAGATGATGCTTTCGAGCTTGCGGTCGCTGACCATAAGCGGATCGCCGCCGGAGAGAAGAACATCGCGGATTTCAGGATGGCTGCGGATATAGTCGATGCCCATGGCAATCGTCTTTTCGCTGATCGCGCTGGTCTGCCCTACCATCCGCTTGCGCGTGCAGAATCGGCAGTACATCGGGCACCGGTCCGTGATCAAAAGGAGAACGCGGTCGGGATAGCGATGCGTCAGCCTTGGGACGGGGCTGTCCTCCTCCTCGTGCAGCGGATCCTCGGGCGCTCCGTAGTCCATCAACTCGTCAATCGAGGCAACCGACATTTTCCAGATGGGATCCCCCGCCTGCTGAATCAGATTGTAGTAATAGCGGGGAATTCGCATCGGATAGGCCTTGCAGATTGCGTCGATTTCGCCGGCATCCACTCCATAATCCTCGGCAAGTCTTTCCCCCTGAGTTATGCTGTTGCGCAAATCAATCGTCCACTGCTCCATGCGTTCCATGTGCGAGCTCGTCTCCTTGTTAGGACAGCCTCTTGACGAATATCAGTCTGTCGTCACCGACATCGTAGAAATCCCGGATACAGGAGCTTTCCACGTAGCCGAGACGCCGGTAAAAATCCACCGTGCGTCGATACGACGCTTTCGCTGAAGTCTCCGCAATCAACAGGCGTCCGTTCCTCTCCAGCGCTTTTCTTTCTATATGGGCCATAAGCGCGCGGCCGAATCCCCTGCCGCGCGACTCCGGGTCTGTGGCGATCCAGTAAAGATCAAAGGTTCCCTTGGTAAGGGGAACCGGCCCCCAACAGGCATAGGCATGCACCGTGGACGCGGCGTCCTCCGCCACAATGACGTGATAGTCCTCCTGCTTTGGATTGGTAAGATAAATGTCCACCAATTCCATGGCGCAATCCATTTCGGCTTGATTGAAATTTCCCGCAGACAGGACCAGATGCGCGACAGCAGCGCGATCGGTCGGCGCCATCGGTCGAATGCGTATATCCGAGTCGTCGTCAGAGTGCATACGCAGCAGCAGCCACACCGGCGCCGCGCGCCAGAGCCATTTCACCGATCCGCAGAATCATGTCGGAATAGGAAAAGCCCGCAGCACGCGCGGCTCTGGCAAAGCCCGCCTTCGGAGATATGTCCGGATTCGGATTGACTTCGAGCACATACAGGCCGCCGCGCGAGTCGGTGCGCATATCCACGCGCGCATAATCGCGGCAGCCGATGCACTGATAGCTTCGGATTGCAATATCCTTAATCCGGTTTTCGAGCCGCTTCGTCACGGGCGCGGGACAAATCGGCGCCGTGAACTGGAACATCGGGCTTTCTTCATCCCATTTGGCGCGATAGCTGACGATGCGCGGCTCGGAATCCGGCAATCCGGAAAAGTTGATTTCGGATATGGCAAGGACTTCGGGATTCCGGTTTCCCAGAACGGAAACATTGAATTCCCTGCCGTCGAGATATTCTTCGATCAGCGCCTCCTGTTCGTACACCTCGTGAATGTAAAGGATCTGTTTCTCCAGCTCCTTTACCGTACGGCACACGGAGTCGCTGTTGATGCCGAGGCTGGCGTCCTCGCGCGAAGGTTTTACAAACAGGGGGAACCGCATCCCCCGGGGAATGGTGCGCTTCTGACCGGGAGAGCGCAGAACCCCCCGCGCCGTCGGGATGCCGGCGGACCGCAGGATCTGCTTGGCATGAAACTTGTTGAGGGCCAGTCCCAAGGCCAACGGGTTGGAGCCCGTATAGGGTATGCCCATCAACTCAAGCAGGCCGGCGACGCACATCTCCATCTCCGCATTTCCGTTAATCTCCTCGCAAAGATTGAAAACAAAACGGGGAGAAATATTCAGGATCGTTTCCACAAGATCCTTCGAGAAATGGTCAACGGAGAGAACATAGGGACGAAATCCTCCATCCCTCAGACTTTGCTCAACAGCCGCCACTTCCTCGCGGACGATGTTGGCGGGATACACGATTTCCTGACAGCCGTCGCGGTCCAGGATGGCCGCAGCATTATAGAGAACCACGCAGTCGTATTGGCTCATTACGACAATCCATATCGCTTACACGCGATGTCCAGAACTCGATTGATCAGCTGATTGTAGCTAATGCCTGCGGCACGGGCAGATTTCGGAAAACAGGAATTATCCTCCGGGCGAGGAAGGATGCCCGGAAGCGGATTGAGCTCGAGGATATGCGGACGTCCGTCCGCATCAAGGCGCACATCAACCCGGCACCAGTCGCGGCATCGCAGAATACGGTATGCCTTCAAACAGGCGCTTTCGATTTCGGATTGAAGCTCGGCACTGATTTTTGCCGGACATTCGAATATCTTCAGCGGGTTCGAACTCTGATCCCAAATCCACTTGGCTTCATATGAATAGATAGGATTGACCCCCTCCGGGAGAGATTCGAAAAGAATTTCAACAATCGGAAGAACACGGGCTTCTTCACCGTTTCCCAGAATCGCAACGGTGAATTCCCGCCCCGGTAGAAATTCTTCAACGAGCGCGGGCTCCTTATAACGATCCAACAGCCAGGATACGCGCTCGCGCATTTCCTGACGCGTCCGCACCAGAGAGTCATTGCGGATGCCGATGCTTGACC
>CAZLHW010000479.1:0-2597 GCA_964559085.1 uncultured Acidobacteriota bacterium
CGGATGCTCCGCATGCTGCAGCCCGGGCTGCTCTGCCGCGCGCCTGCGGCGCTTACAACGCCGGATGGCTTGGCGTGACGCGCATGCCTGGCAAGGGCGAGAGAAACCGGACAATATCGTATGTCCGTTCCCCTTTGTGGAGCGCTCTGCATTTTGGGTTTGGCCCGATGCCACTCCTGCCGCTACAATCCGCCGTTACACATTTTAAGAGGCCGAAGCATGGCAATGAACACGACAAAACCCGATATAGCGAAGCTGGAGCATAATGCGCGAATCATTCGTCTTGATATTGGGCAGAGGGTCGGCGTGGGGCAGC
The DNA here is from genome assembly GCA_964559085.1 of uncultured Acidobacteriota bacterium. Lineage (GTDB taxonomy): Bacteria > Acidobacteriota > UBA6911 > UBA6911 > UBA6911 > UBA6911. The sequence goes on from CAZLHW010000479.1 coordinate 317, forward strand.
GGGGGCATCTCGGCGGCTCCTGTTCGATCGCCGATATTGTCACCGCGCTCTATTTTTGGAAGATGCGGCATGATCCCCAAAATCCTGCCTGGCCGGACCGCGACCGTTTTCTGCTGAGCAAGGGGCACGCCGCTCTGGCGCAATATGCGGCATTGGCGGAGTGCGGCTATTTCCCTAAAGAAGAACTGAAAAACACCAAGCGTTATGGATCGATGCTGCAGGGGCATCCGGATCTGAAAAGCACGCCGGGCATCGAAGCGAACACGGGTTCTCTCGGACAGGGGCTTTCCATAGCCTGCGGCATGGCCGCCGGGTTGCGGATCGACGGACGGTCCAGCCGCGTTTACTGCATCATCGGAGACGGAGAATTGGCTGAGGGCCAGATCTGGGAAGCGGCCATGGCCGCTTCCGCTTTCAAGCTGGACAATCTGGTGGCGATCGCGGACTGCAACGGCCTTCAAGCTACGGGGCCGGTAGTCCAGCGATTTAATACGAATCCGCTGCCTGAAAAGTGGCGCGCGTTCGGATGGAGCGTTCAGGAAATCAATGGGCATGACATGGGCGCCATCGTGAAGGCGCTGGAGGATGCCGACAGTATCCGGCTGAAGCCCAAGATGATTCTGGCCAGGACCGTCAAGGGCTCCGGAATTCCTTTTGCCGAAAACAAGGTGGAATTTCACAACGGATTGCTCGATGCCGGACAGTTCGAAGCGGCCTGCGCGCTGCTCAGTGCGGATACGGGCGCAGTAAAGGGGAAGGGGGAGAACTGAATGAGGGTTCAGAATGCGCGCGAGGTATACGGAAGAACACTGGTGGAAATTGGGCGGGAAGATCCCCGTGTTGTCGTGCTGGAAGCCGATCTTGGGAAATCCACCATGTCCTGCTACTTTGAACAGGCCTTCCCCGAACGCTTTTTTGAAATGGGGATCGCGGAGGCCAACATGACCTCCTTCGCGGCAGGCCTGTGTTTGACGGGCAAAATACCTTTCACCAATTCCTTCGCGGTATTTGCGTCCGGGCGCGCTTATGACCAGATCCGCCAGGGTATCTGCATTCCGGGGCTGAGCGTGCGCATCGTCGGTTCCAGTTGCGGATTATCCGATTTCGGCGACGGCTCCACGCATCAGTCCGTGGAAGACATTGCGATCATGCGCGCCATCCCGAACATGACGGTTCTGGTTCCGGCTGACGGTAATGAAACCCGCTCGATGACGCGGGCCCTGGTCCATTACACCGGGCCGGTCTACATGCGCATTTCGCGCAACGATATGCCCGACGTGATGCCGGAGAATGAGCCTGTGGTTATAGGAAAGCCGCACCTCATCCGGCAGGGGAGCGATGCGGCGGCTTTCGCCAACGGCCAGATGGTGAGCCTGGCCCTTGCCGCCGCCGATCAACTGGCGGATGAGGGCATCTCGCTGCGCGTGGTCAATGTCAGCTCCATGAAACCCGCGGATAAAGCGGCGCTCGCGGCTCTGGCCGATGGGATGAAGGGTGTCGTGACGCTGGAAGAGCACTCGCTCATCGGAGGTCTTGCCGATCTGATGCGCGAAGTGCTGCAGGGAAAAGCGCTGCCCATGCGGTCGGTGGGGATTCCGGATCGCTTCGGACAGTCGGCGCACAGTTATGAAGACCTGCTGGAAGGCTACGGCCTGAGTCAGCGGCACATTGCCGCCGCGGTGCGGCAGGTTGTGAAGAAGAATTGACCGCGGATTTGCACGGGTCTTCACAGATCCAACTTCTATCGGTGCGGATCCGTGTAAATCCGCGGTTCAACTATTGAGGCGGAAATGCGATTGAAGGACAAAGTGGCATTGATTACGGGGGGCGCCCAGGGGATCGGCGCGGAGATAGCCGGGAGATTCCGCGAGGAGGGCGCCCAGGTTTTCATCGGGGATATCCGCGAGCCCGAAGGCGAAATGCAAGAGGCGTTGCGAGGCGTCGTCTTTTTAATGCTGGACGTTACATCGGAAGACAGCTGGGCCGCCGCGCTGGCCGAGATCCTGGCCAGGGCAAAGCGTCTGGACGTTCTCGTCAACAATGCCGGCATCAATATCCGCAAGAACATTGAAGACATGCCTGCGGAGGCGCTGGACGCCATGCTTGCCGTGAATGTAAAAGGGCCCTTTCTCGGCATCAAGCATGTGCTGCCGATTTTGCGGGCTTCGGGCGGGGGCTGCATTCTCAACATGTCCTCCATCTGCGGTCTCGTCGGCCATAAATACACGAATGAAGCCTATACGGCGACGAAGGGCGCTATTACGCTTCAGACCAGATCCAT
>CAZLHW010000479.1:2607-3333 GCA_964559085.1 uncultured Acidobacteriota bacterium
GCAGCCCGCTACGCGAAAGACAATGTGCGGTGCAATTCCGTCCATCCGAGCACGGTGGATACGCCGCTGGTCCGGGCGGTGCTTCAAAACCCGGAGCGCCGGGCCGAGCGATTCGGCGAAATTCCGCTGGGCAGGCTTGCGACAACGGCAGATGTTGCCAATGCCTGTGTTTATCTGGCAAGCGACGAGGCGGTGTTTATCAATGGCGTCTCCTTTCCTGTCGACGGCGGGTTGACGGCCTGCTGAGAAGAACGGAACTCCAGGCGGAGGGCGGCATGAGTGATGCGACGCGGAAGATACGCAACCCGATTCTGCGCGGGTTCAATCCCGATCCGTCGATTGTGCGCGTGGGAAACGATTACTATATCGCGACCTCCACTTTCGAATGGTATCCGGGGGTTCAGATCCATCACTCGCGCGATCTGGAGCATTGGCGCCTGGCGGCGCGCCCGTTGCGGCGCCCCAGCCAGCTGAATATGCTCGGCAATCCGGATTCCTGCGGCGTCTGGGCGCCGTGCCTCAGCTATTCCGACGGCTTATTTTACCTGGCTTATACCGACGTCAAGCGCTACGGCCGTACGACGCAGAGCGGCGCCGGCGGGGCATCCCTCAGGGATTTTCACAATTACCTGGTGACCTGCGCGGATATTGAGGGGGACTGGTCGGACCCGGTATACCTGAACAGCTGCGGCTTTGACCCGTCTCTTTTTCACGATGACGACGGAC
>CAZLHW010000480.1:0-3311 GCA_964559085.1 uncultured Acidobacteriota bacterium
CAGCTGCGGCATCGCCACATCCATGATCACGACGTTCGGAGACAGCTCCCGGCACAGGCGAACGGCCTCCCGGCCGTCGCAGGCTTCTCCCACTACCTCCATCCCGGGCTGGCGCTCCAATAGGAAGCGCAATCCTTTCCGGACTATGCCGTGATCATCCGCGACCAGAATGCGAATTCCGCTCATGGTAAAGAATCCGCCGAAACCGGCAACTCAATTTCCAGGATTGTGCCTCTTGGCATCTGGCTGCTTTTGGAGGAGATCTTCAGCGTGCCTCCAAGTTTTTTCACCCGTTCTTCCATACCGATTAATCCCATGCCTCTGTTGACGAGATTATGAACGTCAAACCCCTTCCCGTCATCCTGAATTATCAAATAAATCCGATCTTTGCTGCCGTGAACCGCGATCCGGACGCTGCCCGCGTCCGCATGCCGGGCGCAATTGGTTAGCGATTCCTGAACGACCCGATAGATGCAGGTCCGCAAGGGCTCCGGCAGATTCTCCAGTTCGCCATCCGTATCCAGAGCAACAGGAACGCCGGTGCGCTTCGAAAACTCCTGGGCCTGCCAGCGCAGGGCGGGCGCAAGGCCCAGATCATCCAGCATCGCGGGGCGCAGTCCCATTGCCAATTCGCGAACAGACTGCATGGTCCGCTCGGTTATCATCCTGGTTTCGCGCAAATGCTCCTGGAATTGGTTCCCGGGACTGTCGCGGAGCGCTTCCAGATTGGCAAGCTCCATCTTGAGCCCGGTCAGCATCTGGCCGATCTCATCATGGAGTTCACGGGAAATTCTCTTTCGCTCCTCTTCCTGCGCCTGTACCAGCTTCTGCGAAAGCTGGCGGAGCCCCTTTTCGGCGCTCTCCGCCCGGCGGCGCTGGAGTTCGCCGCGCCTTTCCAGCGCCGACACGCGAAATATGGAGACCGCGGCGATCGCCAGCGCGAAAAAAACCGCCAGCGCCGACATTTTCAGAAGATAGCCGCCGAATTCGGTACGGCGCGCATTGATGATCGTCTGCTCCGCATTAAAGGTCCTGGCGCTCAGGTCATCGATCTCCCGCATAATTGCAAAAACGGTATGGCGGCGGGCAATGACCTCCCGTCGAAGGAATGTGGAGGCGTACTCCGATTTCTGCTGCGGCGTCCATTCAAAAACGGGATCCAGCGAATTCCAATAAGCATCCAGCTCAGCCCGGAGGCGCTCGAGGACGCGGCCTTCATCGCGACTGATCAGGCGGTTGAGCGACTCCAGACGGCGGGGCAGCGAAGACCGGATGGCCAGCAGCTCCTGTTAATACTGCGGCGCGCTTGCTCTCGACGGATCCAATAGATACTCGCGCACGACCACGCCCGATTTGTAGGCGTCCTCCTTTGTCCGGCTCAGCACCAGGGCCGTTTGCCTGTAATTTTCGTGAATCTGCGCAATTTCGGATTCAATCTGTTCGGCTCTATGAAAGGCGCCGAAACCGAGAGCCGCAATCAGCGCCACCAGGGTTCCGAATCCCATCAGCAGAATTGCCCCTGTCCCTGATCTCATAACGTCTCCCGATGTATTCCCGCAGCCGCCCACGACATCTTAACGGAATTCAGAATAGGACGTATCCAGACTATAAAGTATCCAAGGCTGCCCGGCAGTACAAATAATGATTTTCGGCTGGGCACAGGCGGATTAATTTGCAAGAATCATATCCATAGACGCGCACGGTCTCCATTGCCGTCGAATCGAATCCGGTCTGCGGAGAACCTCATGGCTTCTGTTCGCCTGAAAAATGTCTCGCGCCGCTTCTCCCGAAACTTTCATGCGCTGAAGAATGTTTCCTTTGAAGTAAAAGATCGCCAAGTTGTAACCGTTCTCGGTCCATCCGGATGCGGCAAGTCGACACTGCTTCGAATTATCGCGGGGCTCGATCAGCCATCGTCCGGCGAAATCTGGATCGGGCCCCAGCGGGTCAATGACATACCGGCCCGTTCCCGCAACGTGGCCATGGTGTTTCAATCGTACGCGCTCTACCCCCACATGAGCTGCTACGAAAACCTCGCGCTGAACCTCATGCTGAAGAAAATGCCTCGCTCGGAAATCGACCGGCGCGTGCAGGAAACAGCGCAGATGCTTGAGATTGAAGATCTGCTGGAGAAGAAACCGCGCGAATTGAGCGGCGGGCAACGGCAGCGTGTGGCAGTGGGCCGGGCGCTTATTCGCAATCCGAAGGTTTTTCTCTTTGATGAACCGCTCAGCAACCTGGATGCGCTGTTGCGCGAAAAAGTGCGGCACGAGCTCAAGAGCCTGTTTGCGCGAGTTCAGGCTACGGTGATTTATGTCACGCACGATCAGGTGGAGGCTATGACCCTGGCGGATCGCACCATCGTTCTGAATAACGGCGTTATCCAGCAGATCGGCAATCCGGAAACTCTCTACAGAGCGCCGAGGAATCTCTTTGTCGCTTCCTTTATCGGATCGCCGGCCATGAATCTGATCGACGGGACGCTGGATTCGGGAAAACTTCGGATCGGGACGCAGACATTTATTACCGGCCACCGATTTTCCGGTCCCGTGACAATCGGCATCCGTCCCGAAGCCATGCGCATGAACGGTTCCATCGCAGCGGAGGTGGCTCTTATCGAAAATCTGGGCTCGCGGTTTCTGATTGAAGCGAAAGTGGACGGCTATTCGCTGATGGTGCTTTCTGAAAAACGGCCGGAGTCAAACTCCATCACGCTTCGGATTGATCCCAAGGATATCCATGTATTCGACAAAAACACCGGCGAAAATCTCCGCCCTGATCCTGACGGGGATACTGTGCATCCTTAGCCTGAGAACGCAGCAGTTCGGGCAGTACGAGAGACTCTCCATTCTGATGGAGCCCGACGGGACGGGAATCTGGCGAAAACTGATCGCTGAGTTTAACTCCCGGCATTCCGGCCCCGGCGTGGAGCTGGTGGAAGGCCCTCCTGCGACAAACGCGCGGGAAGACCTGTATGCAACCTCCTTTCTATCCGGCAAATCGTCTTACGATATTGTGTATTGCGATGTGATCTGGGTCGCCAAGTTTGCCGCGGCGGGATGGCTCCTGGACTTATCCGGGCGCCTCTCCCCGGAGGATCGCGGCGATTTTCTTGATGCCGATCTGAAAGCGGGCACGTATAAGGGACGGCTGTATCGCATCCCCGGTTTCACCGATGCCGGGGTGCTTTACTATCGGAAAGACCTGGCGCCGGACCCTCCCGAGACATTTACAGACCTCATCCGTCTTTCCCGCGCGCATCAGACCAACGACCGCTGGGGATTTCTCTGGCTAGGAACGCAATACGAAGG
>CAZLHW010000481.1:0-3300 GCA_964559085.1 uncultured Acidobacteriota bacterium
GCGCTCGGCGCTTTCAGCGCGGATGAAGGAACTTGCCGGTATCCTTCGCCCGCGCCGGGCTCCTTACTTGCCACCCCTTGCTGCGGCTACCTTGTAGCACTCCGCCAGGGTGGGGTAGTTGAAGATGTTCTGGAGAAAATAGTCGCGGCTGCCGCCGCACGCCATTACGGCCTGCCCGATATGAACAAGTTCCGCCGCTCCGTTTCCGATAATGTGCACACCGAGAAGCTGCTCCGTCCTGCTATCGAACAAAAGCTTCATCAGGCCTCGGGTATCTCCGATGATGTTGCATCGGGCGATTTCATCATACCGGGCAATGCCGACCTCATAAGAAATCCCCCGTTCCTTCAGCTGTCCTTCCGTCAAGCCAACATAGGAAATTTCCGGAATCGTATAAATGCCGTAGGGAAAAGGATGCGGTTTGCCGGGGACGGGGACCTTCAAGGCGCTGCATGCGGCGCGCCGGCCCTGATCCATGAACACCGACGCCAGGCTGGGAAATCCGATAACATCTCCTGCGGCGAAGATATGCGGCGTAAGGGTCTGAAAGTTTTCGTTCACTGGGATGCGCCCCCGGTCATCCGCGGTCAGACCCGCTTTTTCAAGGCAAAGATCCGACGTGCAGCCAGTGCGGCCGACACAGTAAAGCAGCATGTCCGCCTGCAGAGCCTCGCCGCTTGTCAATTCCGCCAGGACACGACCGCCCCCCGTCTTCCGGATGCCAGCGACGCCCTCTCCAAAATGGAAGGCGACTCCCATTTCCTCCATATGGGACTTCAGGTCTTCCACAATCTGCCCGTCGAGAAATTCAAGCATGCCTGCCCGCTTATCCACAAGGATTGTGGGAATGCCCAGGGCTGCCGTCATACAGGCATATTCGGCCCCGACAACGCCGGCGCCGATAATCAGGATGGAGTGCGGCAGTGCCGGAAGCTGCAGAAAGGTCTCCGAATCAAAAACCGAGATGTCGTCAAATGGAATGGATGCAGGTCGCGCCGGCGTTGATCCGGTGGCTATCACAAAAAAATCCGCTTCAATCTCGCAGAATTCGCCGCAATGTTCGACGGCGATACGGTGCGCATCCAGGAAAAAGGCCCGCCCTTTAATCACGTCAACGCCGCTCCGGCGCAACTGGTTATAGAAAACGCAGGCTTCCAGCTCTACTGCCTGCAAAGCTCTCTGCCGGAGATCCCGGGCCGTAACATTTTCCTTAACCGTGTATTGAGGACCGTAGAACAGTCGCTGCCGATAGCCGCTGAGATGCAGCACCGCTTCCCGCATCGCCTTGCTGGGGATTGTTCCGGTGTGCACGCATTCCCCGCCGGCCAGGTAACGCCGTTCCACAATCGCCGCACGCCGGCCCAGCTCCGCGGCCTGGATTGCGGCATGGTGCCCCGCCGGCCCGCTGCCGATAACAACAAGATCGTAACGTTCCGCCATGAATTATTTGGAATCCAGTCCCCAGCTTTTAAACATGTCCTTGTAAAACTGCGGCTGCTCAAAATCGGGGTGCATGGACATGTATTGATCCCGGTGAGAATACAGCCTGCCGCCCCTCTTCAACCCTGCCATTAATCCTGCCAGTTTTGCCTTCGGCACGGCGAAAATCACCTCTTCCTCAAGCGTAAGCGCCCGCTGATATTCTCCGGGATCCGGAAGCACAACACAGCACTTGCCGGACTTCATGGGATCCACGACGCAATGGCCGCAGGACGGCAAAAATAGATAGGTGCTTACCTGGGATTCGCCTCCACCCATCATCATCGGCAGGAGCAGGCCTCGAAGCTGCGCGGGATTTGAATAAATCAGAACCACATCCGGCTCAAATGCAGCGCTCTTGAGAGGAGCGGTAACCGCGCCGATGTATTTGCCGGTTTCAAAACTCTCAAAGGATTCCTTGAACATGGACATGTTTTGGGCCTTTCCCACTATTCCAAACGCCATGAGAGCCGTCGGACACCAGTGATCCTCTTTCAGCATGGCCACGGTTTTTCCCTCCCGGCGCGACATGCCAAAAGCCTGGCATTGGGCTATATGGTAGCCGCCGTCTCTTTTCGGGCGGAAAGCGCCTTTCGGTATTTCAGCCTCTGATGTCAGCATTTTTACGGCTATGGGCGATGTCCTTAGAAGCAGAGATGTTTCCAGTTCCTCGCCGTATTTATTGAATTCGCTCAAAGCGGGGGCGCTTTTTGCCTCTCCGGCCGCCGGCTGTTTTGCTGTTTGCGCCGCCGCAATGGCCGCGCCCGATGCTCCCAGGGCCACCGCTCCCAGGCTGATCTCCAGAGCTTCGCGTCGGGTATATTTGGTATTCATGCGTGTTCCTCCGTCTATGCATGGAAAATGCTGCGGTAATTCACTGCCTGCTCAATGCTCCAGGTTCGGTTCCTCCGTTGTGTTGCGCGCAGGAGCATAGCGCTTCAATCTTATTCGGCCGTCATAGGAAATGCAAACGGTGGCGCGCAGACTTGATTCGCTTCCGAGCAAACTCCCGTGCGGTCCCGTATTTCCGAGTACCATGCCCGGAAGCGCCGGAACTTAATCCGCGAAGCCGTCTCCTTCACCGATCCTTTAATAATTCCAAGAGGACATAGTTGGCGGCCATGAGGCCGACAATGCCGGGCAAAGTGGAGATGCTTGGCAGCGCGCGACGCTTGCGCCCGCGGGAGTAAGGCCCGACAGATTCCGGGATCCCGGGGATGTCGTCCGGTTCCGGAGCGGCCACGGGAGGTTCCTGGGAATAGAGAACCGGCGGATCCGCGATTACTTTTTTGGCGCGCAGATGACGCCGCAGAGCGCGCGCCAGCGGACACCCGGCGGTCTGATTCAGAGTTGTGAGGCGGATTGCAAAGGGATCCGTGCGGCTGCTTGCTCCGAGCGCGGAAAGAATCCGAATGTTTCGTTCCGTGCAATGCCGGATCAGGGCTGCCTTGGGATTGAGACTGTCGATGGCATCAATGACAAAATCCAGATCCGGTGTAATCAAAGCATCGGCCGTATCGAAGTGAAAAAATTCGCGGCGGGCATCCAGGCGAAGATCCGGGTTGATTGCAAGCAGGCGTTCCCGTCCGGCTTCGACCTTCGGCGTGTCTAAATTTGTAGAAAGCGCCAATAACTGGCGGTTCACATCGGTAGCCCTGACAGTATCACAGTCGATAATCCTCAAATTCCCGATTCCGGCGCGGACCAGGGCCTCGGCGGCATAGGATCCAACGCCGCCCCACCCGACAACGGCGACAAATGCCCGCTGCAGCCGCTCCACACCCGATCTGCCGTATAACATCAGGTGTCTGGCAAAAAGTT
>CAZLHW010000482.1:0-3296 GCA_964559085.1 uncultured Acidobacteriota bacterium
AACAAGGGGGGGCTAGGGTTTGATGTCGGTGCCGCCGACATACATGCCCGGCCGGCGGCGGACTGCTTCTAATCCCTCTAGTACTTGAATGTCTTTGGCTTCATAGGAGAGATTGTCGTTACTAATGGTCACTTGATTCTCCCTTAGGTTTAGGTTTTGTGGTTGTCGGCTGCTTGTTGGATGAGGATAGCTTGGCGTTGCTGCATAAGGGCTTGCAGCCTTTTTTCAGCTTGTTTGTAGTAAATAAAGCTGGCAGCAAGAATGCCTGTGGAGATGAAGGCATGTCCAAAAATGCCTACTAAGCTCAGCCAAGAATCTTCCGGCGGGGTTTGCCAGAGTACGTCCATCCCTTGACTGATGACAAAAGCCATCAAGATAAATAGGCTGGTCTTTGATGGGTTGCTATGGGCAAGCCGAAAACCATTGAGGAAGGAATGGAACATTGTTAGGTAATTAATAAATATCCCGTGCGGTGAAAAAACGATCGGCAGCAGAAGCCATATCAAGATGCCAGCAAGGACGATCATAATCCACGACGCGGCAGAGCTTGTGATCAGAAAAATGATGGAGGTAAGGATCATGAAAGGGATGCCAATCGCTGTAAGCAGTACGGCAAGGAAAATAGTCAGCCAAATCACCTGAAGATAGGTGCGCGGCAAATCCTTTAGGGCTTCACTCAGAGTTCGGCTGTCGGTTAGAGCAGCTTGGGCAGTTAGGGAAAAATACAAAGTGCCTAACAGTAAGCCAACAGCTACCAGAAGTATCCAAATGGGAATGAAATTGCCTATACTGAGTTCAATTCCGCTTGGGGTGCCTAATGGAGAAGTCAAGGGCAGTCTGCCTGACATAATGCTAGGTATGCCCACAGGGTAGGTGCGCATAGCCGAAAGGATGTTTAATCGTTCTGCGAGGATGCCCCAAATTTCTCGCGTCAAGCGCATCATTTCAAATACTTCCTCTTGGCTTCCATAAGGGGAAAGATCTTGCTGCGGAATGCTCTCCAGTTGGGTTAATATGCTGTGGATGAGGTTGGATAGCCGCAGGCGCGGTCCCAACCAAAGAAGCAAGTCGAAGGCGATGGGGAACAGCAGCAGATAGACATGGCGGCTGACTGCGTCAAAGCCGCTCATGAAGGCAGCCATGATACTGGGTGAGCTGAGGATTTCGTTTTTTGCAGTTGTTTGCATAGAATGTATATTATACCATAGAAGCAGCAAGAGAGAAGCCTCTCTCCCCAGCCCGTTTTCCCAAATGGTGGAAGGATGCAGGATTGCAGGCTTATAGCTGAGGTGCTGTGCAAAGGAATGGACATATTTTCAGATAGCGGCGCCGATGAACAGCCCTGTGTTATAATCTTCTGTATGGCAAAAACGTACACTCGTTATGTGTGCCGCGAATGCGGCAAGGTGAGTGCTGCCCTGCTCGGGCGCTGCCCGCAGTGCGGAGCATGGGATAGCATGGAAGAAGAGGTTGTATCAGCTGCACCAGCAACCGCACTGGCTGGCAGCCGGCGCGCTTCTGCTTTATCTAAGCCGCGTCCTTTGACTGCTCTGGATTTGGATAAGGAAGAACGCTTTCCTTTACCTATCGCGGAGTTTGCGCGGGTGTTGGGGGGCGGTATTGTCCCCGGCTCGCTGGTGCTGATCGGCGGCGATCCCGGCATTGGTAAATCGACACTTATGCTGCAAATGGCGATGGAGTTAGGGGCGCAGGTCAAGGTTCTGTATGTTTCCGGCGAGGAGTCGGAACGGCAGATTGGTATGCGTGCCCGACGCTTATTGCATACAAAGTCCGCGGCGGCAGCCGATCAATTACTGCTGGTGACGGAAACGAATTTAGAACTCATCCTTGAACATATTGAAGCAACTAAGCCGCATGTAGTAGTGATAGACTCGATTCAAACGGTTTATATGCCGCAGGTAAGCACTCCAGCTGGTTCCGTAACTCAGGTACGCGAAGGGGCTGCCCGCTTACGCGAGCTGGCGAAAAACAGCGGTGTGGCAATTTTTCTCGTTGGGCATGTCACCAAAGAAGGCATGCTGGCTGGTCCTAAAGTGTTGGAGCATATTGTGGATACGGTGCTTTACCTTGAAGGTGATCGCTATCAATCGTATCGAGTACTGCGCTGTGTTAAGAATCGCTTTGGGGCGACTTCGGAGGTGGGGGTGTTCGAAATGCAGGATCGGGGTATGGTAGAAGTACCCAACCCTTCAGAGGCATTTTTAGCTGAACGAGCGGTGAATACACCCGGTTCAGCGATAGCTGTAGCTATGGAAGGCACTCGGCCGCTGCTGGTGGAAATACAAGGGTTAAGTAGTCCCTCACCCTTTACCAATCCGCGCAGAACCGCCAACGGCATAGATTTTAACCGCCTTTTGCTGGTTACGGCGGTGCTGACGCGGCGGCTTGGGCTGCGGTTAAGCGATCAGGACTTATTTGTCAACGTAGTAGGCGGTATGGCAATTGAGGAGCCGGCTGCGGATTTAGCGGTGGCGGCTGCAATTGCCTCTTCGTATCAAGATAAGATGATTAGCGCCGACACAGTGCTGATCGGTGAGGTAGGGCTCTCGGCAGAATTGCGATCCGTGGGGCAGCTATCCCTGCGCTTGCGCGAGGCCGCCAACCTAGGGTTCAAAAAAGCTATCATTCCATATACCCGCAAACGCAGTGAACCGATGCCTAAAAACATCGAAATAATCACCGCCCGCGATCTGCGCCAAGCCCTGGCGGCAACACTGATGGAAAAGAGATGAGGCGGGACTTTTTAACAAGCTCTGTTCCTAGTTATGTGATCAAGCCATTTGATGAAATATTGATGTATTTGATCTTTACAATCAATATCCAAATATGATATATTATTTTTAGTGTGTTTTTTGACCAACCATCATTGGTATATTATTATAAAAGGAGTTATATTATGAGCGACGAACTTCAAAAACAAGATGACTTGACCGCCGAGCAAATATGGGAAGTGCAGGAAGGCGAAAAGCGTTCCGTAGGTGTGATACACATCGTCATTACTGCCTTGCTCATCGGCATTGGCTTTGTCGTGGGAGCATTTGGTTCGATCAGCTTCCCGCTGGGCTTTGGTGTGAACTTCTTTTGGACAGGAATTGCTGTTCAGCAGGTTGGAGCAATCTGGTTTGGCATGTGGGGGGTGATTGCTGGCGCAGTGTTCCCCTTCTTTTCGAACGCTGTGGCTGGGACGCCGTTTTATGTATCGCTTGCCTATATACCCGCCACCGCTGTACAGGCCTTTCTGCCGGCTTGGGTGTTCCGCCATTATAAGTTGGATC
>CAZLHW010000483.1:0-2144 GCA_964559085.1 uncultured Acidobacteriota bacterium
GAATGCATCAACCATCGGCCCCCTTCCTCCTCCCCCGCCCATACTGAAGGATGCAGATGTGTGACCGGCCGGCATAACCACGATCATCGGTTTGGCCTTTTTCGCGGCAATCAGGTTATCGAGGATGAAACCGGCCCGGCCGACCGAACTCCAGGAAACATCACAGTCTCCTGCGCCATGGAGCAGGTAGAAAACCGGATACTTCGTTGTCCCGATTTCATAGCCGGGAGGCGTATAGACATGCATGCGCCTGTGGCGTCCCAATACGGTTGAATAATAATGCACGGCCGCAACGGCGCCGTGTGGAACTCTGGCCGCATCCATAAAAGACGCACCCGGAATATAGACCATGCTCCAGACATTGTTGTTGGATTCGCTGACCGTCGGATTTCGCGGATCAACGACCGACACCCCGTCCACCAAAAAGGTATAGCGATAGGCTCCCGGATTTATTGGGCCTATCGTGCCTTCCCAGACACCGTTCTCGCTTTTAACAAACACGGGGCCGCCCTTCGCGTCGGTGGTGATATCGCTCGCCTGAAGTCGCACGGCACCGGCATTGGGAGCCAGTATCCGAAATGTCACGCGCCCGTCCGGCAGAACCTCGGGCGAATTCACCGGCGGCCCCATCCTGGGCAGCGGCGGTTTATTTTCCTGAGTGAATGCACGGGCACCAGTCAGCAGTGCGATGACGAGGACGCATGTGACACAAGCAGCTCTTTGAGAATGGCAGCGAATCATGGCAACTCCTCAAAAATGTGTTTAATTTCGGAAAAAGCCACCATAATCCCCTTCCAAAGGAAAATCAATCGAATCCGGGAATCCTCTTCCCTCGCCGCGTGTTTTGCGATTTTTTGAGTTTGGCAAACGGTGGAGTCACGACAGGAGATGGTCGATGACGATTTTTAGACCTATGAAAATCAGAATGAGCCCCCCCGCTATCTCAACCCGTTTCCCCCAGATGGAGCCGATTTTGCGGCCGAGGATCATCCCAAGCGATGTAAAAGCGGCCGCAACAACACCGATGATTAGGGCCGGTTTAATGATTGCAGATCCGATCAGTCCAAGCGATAAACCCACTGCAAGCGCATCTATACTTGTTGCAACCGAAAGCAGCACCAGTCGCCAGCCCGAAGTCGGATCATTCCACGAATCCTGTTTCAGTCCGTCGCCTTCGACGGATCCCCATATCATTTTTCCACCGATAAAGCTCAGCAGCCCGAATGCTATCCAGTGGTCGTAGTCCGCGATGTGCTTTTGTACTGCGTGACCCGCAGCCCATCCCAGGATCGGCATGAGAAACTGAAAGAGACCGAAATGGAAGGCCAGACGAAACACATGCCGTTCCGTCAATGGCTTGACGGTCAGCCCGGCAACGATTGCCACGGCGAAGGCGTCCATGGCCAGAGCCACGGCAATTGCCCCTATACTTAACAGATCCATCAGAGTCCGCCTTTTCCAATAGATATACAGACACCCTAAGCCGGTGCAGCATTATAATCTACCGCAACCGAAAGAGCCGCAGCGCTTCAACTTAAATATTCCGCCCGAGATATTTGAGCCGCCCGATTGCCAGAGACGGCGTGCCACACTATATTTTATGTAAACGGATCGTGGTTTATCGATAATGCCGGACACCTGAAAACATAGGAGATTTGAAATGGCCGCAAATAAGCCCAAAGCCTCCCCCAAGGTAATAAAAATCAAGAAAGCCGACATCATGCAACTCGCCGATGCCCACCCGAATCACGAGCATCATCTTTGTCACATACTTTCACTGAGAAATATGAAGACTGCGGCAAAGCTCGCCAAAGATGCCCAGCATATTTGCTTTATCTGCGGGAGGGCCGCCAAAGAAGCAAAAAATCTCTGCGATCCCATAAAGATCTGAATTCCCATTACTCATAACGCCGGGAGAGCAGGAACTCTGGCTTCTGAGCCCTGGAGGCGTCGTATCGCGCCACCTCCAGGGTTCGGAGAGATCGTTTTAAAAACGTCGTGTGAAGGTAATGTTAAGAGTATTGCCTTCCGGCTGGTTCTTCGCAGCAGTTTCACGAAGATAGCGAATGGATGTGGATAAGCCCAGCCTGGGGCATGCAAGCGTAACCTCCGGACCGACACCGATCACGCGCGCCTTGCCCGAA
>CAZLHW010000483.1:2154-3291 GCA_964559085.1 uncultured Acidobacteriota bacterium
GTTGTCTGCACCTGGAAATAGCCGGTCGCGCCCACCTCCACGGTCCGTGTAAGGCTTTTTCCGATGCCCCACTCGAGCGTCCAATACTGCCCCGGCGTTATCCCGTCCTCTCTCTCGTGGTGGAATTCGTAGCGATTGAGCGCCGCAAGAGACCAGGTCTTATTCTGATCCGGGAAATAGGTCACGCCCGCCGTCAGCATCTGGGTCAGGAATCCTTTGCCTGGAGACACAGGATCCTTCGTATCGAAATCACCCGTAGGCGTCCAGAGTCCGTAGCCAAACGAAGCATCATACTGCTTTCCATGCCACGATAGCGTTATTGGCTCGATAAACACATCCGCAAGGCTGAAATCATCTTTGCTGACGTTCACCATATCGAGGTCCTGATAGGCAAAAGGGACAATGATGTCCATACCGTAATAGCCCCCCAGGATCTTCGCGGGCGTAATCCATATGAGTCGCGGCGCCTGGATATAGGCAAACAGGTCGAATTCCGGAGGGCCTTCTTCAAATTTGTCTGAAAAATACACATAGTTATAGTCTCGAATGTACACACCGGGAGGAGGCAGCGAGGGGCCTTTGATTCCTTCAACTCCTGCGGGGTAATGCGTCTGTGCTTTCACCAATCCGACGCTCAATATCAGACTGCAGCACAGCATTGTCAGCGCTATTCGATGTTTCATTATCATCTCCATTTCATGGGCTTTTGTGTCGGAACCAGACATTGCTCCCGATCCTGCGTGTTTTTCCGGACAAAAGATGCCGCCGGAATGAATGCCTGACACCGCCGCTCTGCACAGAAAGAATAAAATCCCATTACGATCAAATGTCGGGACTGGGCCGGATCATGGAAATGGATTCTTTTTGTGCAGCGATGGATGCTACCCAAAATCCTCGTTCGGCTCAACGGCAAATATGATTTTGCGATAGCGTTCTGGTATTTTAACCAGGACTGGGAGTGAAACCTATGTGGAGCAGCACAGATCTGGTATACAATGCGGCAACGTTCAACGGATGCAACCCGGAAGAATTTGCACGCATAAGCTCGCAGGACATAGTCGAACCGTATTGCTTCTTGACAGCCTTGAGGCAGACCAAAGGAGGTTCTCATGATTCGTTTTAAGATCTTGCTATTGG
>CAZLHW010000484.1:0-1431 GCA_964559085.1 uncultured Acidobacteriota bacterium
CGACTGCTTCCGGCTGTTACGACCAGTTGCCGGGTGGGATTCTCACCCACTGATAATCCAAACCTTTCACAACGCACGCCCTGTAAGGGCATCGCAGCCTGCATCGCCCTTTCAGGGCTTTCATAAACACCCGCCCCTACCCAGGGCTTCCGCCCTGGGCTGCTCTGCTCCGCGCCTGTAGCGCGGACCCGCGCTTTCAGCGCTCCTGTTCCAATCGCCGGCGCCGTAAGCACCGGAGGTGCGAGGCAGTGCAGCCCAGGCTGAAGGATGCGCAGCATCCGAAGGCCTGGGTTCCCGCGCGCATCACGCACAAGCACTGTAAGGGCGAAAGAAGCTCAAAATGTTGACGCTCCGATACTCCGGCCCCCATGCATATTTGCCGTGTGGCAAGGATCCGTGGTTAAATGTCGGATGAATAGACAAGGTTGCAGGAACAAGCACTTTTCCATCAAGGAGCGCACGCATGAAGGGAATCCGTTTACTGTATCCGGCGCTTTTGGCCGCTCTGGTTTGGGTTTGTATTCCGGGCCATGCCCAATCCCCCGGGTCTGACAAACCACCGTATCTTGATCCTTCGCTTCCCATCGATGTCCGGGTGAATGATCTTGTCGGGCGCATGACCCTGCAGGAAAAAATATCGCAGACGCTCAATAACGCCCCCGCCATCGAACGGCTTCAGGTCCCCGCATACGACTGGTGGAATGAAGCGCTCCACGGTGTGGCGCGGGCGGGCGTTGCCACGGTGTTCCCGCAGGCCATCGGACTGGCCGCCATGTGGGACGAAGCGCACCTGTTTAAGGTAGCTGCCGCAATATCGGATGAAGCGCGGGCGAAGCATCATGAGTTTGTGCGCCAGGGGCAGCGTGGCCGCTATCAAGGGCTCACCTTCTGGTCGCCGAACATTAATATTTTCCGCGACCCCCGCTGGGGGCGCGGGATGGAAACCTACGGCGAAGACCCCTATCTCACCGGAAGGCTGGGTATCGCGTTCATTAAAGGGCTCCAGGGGGAGGACCCCAAATATTTCAAGGTTATCGCCACATCCAAACATTTCGCGGTGCACAGCGGCCCGGAGCCTGCGCGCCATGTCTTCGACGCCCAGGCAAGCGATCGCGATCTGTACGAAACCTATCTGCCGCACTTTCGCGCCAGCGTTTTGGAAGGAAAAGTCTATGCTTTCATGGGGGCCTACAACCGCTTCCGAGGCGAATCCGCCAGCGCGCATAAATTTCTGCTCGAGGATCTTCTGCGCGGCCGCTGGGGCTTTGAAGGGTACGTCGTCAGCGACTGCGGCGCCATCCGCGACATCTATGCCAATCACAAGATCGTGGCGACAGAAGCGGAAGCCGCCGCACTCGGCATAAAGCGCGGGTGCGACCTGAACTGCGGCAATGCCTACAAGAGTCTCGGCGATGCCGTCAGGCAGGGACT
>CAZLHW010000484.1:1441-3282 GCA_964559085.1 uncultured Acidobacteriota bacterium
GTTCATGCGACTGTTCAGCGCTCGCATGAAACTGGGGATGTTTGATCCTCCGGAAATGGTCAAATGGGCGCAGATCCCCTACTCCGTCAATGATTCTCCTCAAAATGCGCGTCTGGCCGAGGACACGGCGCGCAAGTCCATGGTGCTGCTGAAAAACAAAAACAATACGCTTCCGCTTTCGAAGAAGCTTCGCACGATCGCCGTTATCGGGCCCAACGCGGATGACGTGGAAACGCTTCTCGGCAACTACAACGGCACGCCGTCGAATCCCGTCACGCCGCTCGCCGGCATCCGGGCGAAGGTCGGGTCCTCAACCAAGGTGCTCTATGCAAGGGGAAGCGATATTGCGCAGGGCATGGCTTCGTTTGAGCCCGTCCCCGATGCCGCACTGAAAACCAGTCCTGATGGCGCAGGGAAAAGCGGCGTCACCGCCGAGTTCTTCAACAACCTGAATTATGAAGGCAAAAGCGTGCGCACCGAGATCCTGCCCAACATTAAAGCCGCGTGGGGCAATGACGCTCCCTACCCCGAACTGGCGGACGACAAGTTTTCCGTCCGATTCTCGGGATGGATCACGGTGCCGGAAACGGGAGAGTATTCGCTCCGCGCCAACGGCGCCTTCGGCCGGCTCCTGCTGGACGGGAAACCGCTGGGAGGAAAATGGGGTGCTCCGCCCGAATTCCTCCGCCTGGAAGCGGGCAAACCCTACGCCATCACGGTCGAAGCAGCCGACCGCTTCGGCGGCATGAATATCGAACTGCAATGGTCGCTGCGCGGCCGAGATCTCAAAGCTGCAGCCGTGGCTGCCGCAAAAGCCGCCGATGTGGCTATCCTGTTTCTCGGCCTGTCTCCCCGGCTTGAAGGAGAAGAGATGCCGGTGCAGATAGAAGGCTTCTCCGGAGGCGACCGCGTGAGCATCGATCTGCCGAAAATTCAGGAAGACCTGATGCGCGCCGTTGTCGCAACCGGAACGCCCACGGTGCTCGTACTGCTGAACGGCAGCGCTCTCGCCGTTAATTGGGCCGACGAAAACATTCCCGCCATTCTCGAGGCGTGGTACCCGGGACAGGCAGCAGGGACGGCAATCGCCGATGTGCTTTTCGGCGACTATAATCCCGCCGGACGCCTGCCGGTGACGTTTTACCGGTCGCTGGATGGGATGCTTCCGTTTGAAGACTACTCCATGAAGGAGCGCACCTATAAATATTTTACCGGAAAGCCGCTCTACCCCTTCGGCCACGGCCTCAGCTATACGACATTTGCTTATAAAAATCTGCAGCTTCCGAAAAAAGTGGAAGCCGGCAAGCCCGTCCCCGTTACGGTTACGGTGACCAACACCGGAAAACGCGCGGGGGATGAAGTGGTGCAGCTGTACCTCACCGACCGCGAAGCATCCGCGCCCGTGCCCATCCGGAAGCTAGTGGGATTCCGGCGCATTCATCTGAAAGCAGGCGCTTCGGCGACCGTTTCTTTCAACATCGATCCGCGGGAGATGTCCCTCATCACCGACGATACCCGCCGCGTGATCGAGCCGGGAGTTTTTGATATTTCCATAGGAGGAAAGCAGCCGGGATTTTCCGGAAACGCCGATGCGCCAACGACGGGCGTCATCACGGGACAATTTACCGCAACCGGGAACGCGGTGGAGCTCGACCTGTGAATCGCGTCCCGCCCGCCGGCGCCGCAAGCACCAAAGGTTGTGCCGATTGCCGATGCCCTGAGCACCGAAGGTGCGTGGCAAAGTAGCCCAGGCCGAAGGATGCGCAGCATCCGAGGGCTGGGTTCCCGCGCGCATCACGCACAAGTAGAGTCGAAAGGTGACGCGGTGACGAAGGCGACGG
>CAZLHW010000485.1:0-3272 GCA_964559085.1 uncultured Acidobacteriota bacterium
GGTCAGCTATTACCTGAGCAGCTCTGATGCCTGCTCCGCCCTGGCTGGCAACAGCGCTGTTATCAAGGTAGTAACTTTCTTTTGTGTCTGTATTATAGAAAAGGAAATATGGAGCTCGCCCAAAGGACGGGCACACACTTGATTCCAAGTTTTGTTCATCTACTGGTATCGCTATTTTCATCTGAATCCTCCGTTCTAATCGAATTTAAATTGTTTTCGGTTTTTGGCTCTTCTTCAAAACCTCTGCCGCATCTATGACGCCGACATCCGCCTCTGCCACAGCCGTTCCCGCTGCCGTCACAGAGCTGATATTCGCCGCCTTCTATCCAAAGGACTTTTCCGTTCACCAAAGACTCGGCAAGTTTTTTTCTCGCCTCATCATAAATTCCTTGAACCGTTGTGCGAGAAATGTTCATTTGCTTGGCGCATTCTTCCTGCGTGAATCCGTCCAAATCAATTAGTCTTATAGTCTCATACTCATCAACAGTCATATTTACTGTGTTTACTGCATCCGCAGGAGAGTCAAGAGGTCCGAAACGATTGCTGTCGGGAAGACAACAAACTTTTCTCCATTTTCGGGGCCTTGGCATATAATCTCACCTCACTTAACGACAGAAATAACCAGAGCGTCCTCCGGTTACTTCTGCTGCTCTCACAAATTTTCTAACTGCTTATCAATGACATCCAGTCGACTTTTCAGCACGTTCTTTTGCTCTTGGAGCAGCTCTTTTTGTGTTTTGGAGGAGTTCTGGTTTACGGCAAACCCTCTTCCGAAGCCACGTCCAAAACCACGCCTGCAGGCAAGTCCTAAACCTAATCCCAGTCCAAGACCAGCACCATACTTAACTGCGTTAGCGCCTGTGCATGAGCCTAATCCTCTTCCGGTCATTGATCCTGCACCCATTGGGCCAGTTCCATCTCTTCTTGGCATAACATTCACCTCCTTATAGTTTCCGGCATATGTCGCTTACAATTATTATACTCAGTTTCGGGCATATGTCAATAACCTTCTCAAAATTTCTCGGATTTTTTACAAAAAATAGCCGGGCAATTCCGACTTCAACATGTACACGCTGCGTGCCTCCTGCAAACCCTTTGGTGATGGGGGTCGCAGAGAGGCAACATTATTTCGTTTATAACAACCCCAGCCATTCTTAGATGCTTACTACAAAGTAAAAAAGTGGGTGTTCACCCAGCAAACGAAAGCCGCACTTAACAAACGGAAATAACAGCCAAGGCATATTTCAATTTATTGAAATATGCTCCAGAGTGTGATATAATCAAAAAAACTCTTTTTGGCGATATGAGTATGGATTACTTGACTGTCAAAGAAGCGGGTGAAAAATGGGGAATAACCAAGCGTATGGTTGCTTTGTATTGTGTTGCCGAAAGAATTGAAGGTGCAACGAAAAAAGGCAATCTATGGCTCATACCGAAAGACGCTCCAAAACCCTGCGATGTAAGACGTAAAAAATAGTATTAGCGGTGCGTATTTATTTTTGGGGGGTGGGGAGATGGCGGATAGACATCCGCAAAAGATATTACATATAAATCTGGACGAACGGAAGCTTTCCGTCCTCGTCCATTCCCTGTTTTCCGCCTGGATGTTGGCCTTCCTCTTTGAAGGCCAAATCTTCTATTCCCTTGCCGATGCTAATAAAATCGATCCTGCCTTTATGGTCTTCTTCGGAGTCGCAGCTATTTTTGCCGGGCTGCTGCTGTGTGGGCTGTTTATTAAAACAAAGAGAGCGGCAAAACGGCTGTTTCTGTATTCTTATCTTTTTTTCATCGCCGTCTCTGTGATTTTTTTCTTCCCACCGTCCGTATTCTGGACGGCTGGAATCATCGTGGGTTCGTTTCTGGCCGGAGGCTGCGTAGCAGCCTGGGCATTTTATTTGAAAAGCGGAACGCCGAAAAACGAGCGGATCAAAACGGTCGCGGATATGCTGATTTTATCCAATGTCCTCATGATACTCTGCAATATGGCGGCGATTCATTTATCGCCACAGACAGGACTAGCGCTGTCCATGCTCATGCTGCTATGCGCATTTGTGTTTGCGCTGAAACTGTCGGAGGATCATGACGCCGCTCCCCCCACATCCCCGGAGCGGAAAGAGAACCCCGTAAGCATTACAAATCTTCTCGTTTTTCTATGCCTCTCTTACGCAATTATTACCATCAATTCAGTACTCATGTATCAGGTGCTAAACACCGCTTTTGCGAACCTTGAATGGCTGCCAAGCTGGTATTGGGCGCTTCCTTATATCGCCGCGCTTTTCGTGATGAGGAACCTGCCCCGGAGAATCAACCGGGCATACATCCTCTATGTAGCCATTGCCATGATCGGTCTTTCCTTTGTCGGTTTCATGGGTCTTGGCCGCGGGGCGGTCAGCTACCTTGCGATCAACACGCTGATGCTGGGAGCCTTCGGGGTGTACGACCTGTTTTGGTGGAGCATCCTGGGCGAAATGCTGGAGCTGCATAAAAACCCCGCAAAAATTCTTGGTATGGGACTGTCCGCCAATGTGCTGGGCGTACGGCTCGGCGGGCTCATTGGCGACGCAGTCACATCCTCCAATATACATAGCCCGAATCCTACACTGCTGGCGCTGATCGTGGTTTGTGTGACGCTGGCGCTCCTGCCGCTTCTGCATAATCATCTTTCCTCCCTACTCAAAGGCCATGCCTATCTCTCGGAGTTTTCCGACCTGCCCGCGCGGGAACAAACGGGCCGAATTGAGCGAGCTGCAAGGTTTGGAAACCTATCGGAACGGGAAAGCCAGGTCGCTTTCCTGCTGCTTCAGGGAAAAACCTACAAAACCATCGCCGGTGAACTAACGATCAGTGAAAACACGGTCAAATATTATGTGAAAAGCATCTATTCCAAATTTGGTATTCAAAGCCGCGCGGAGCTTATCGACATCATACAGAACAAAGCGGACGCGACCCTGACAAAATAGTCAATCCACTGATTATATAATGCTGTTTCAGGCCCCTACCCGAAAAAGGTAGGGGCCTTTTTGCGCAAACTACCCGATTCGGGTGATCTTTTTTGTTTGAGCTTTTGCTATGCTGTTTTTGACGGATTAAGTCCTGCTGGAAAAGGGGGAGTACGTTTGAAAGCGATTAAAAGAAAAAATTTCCTTTTGGCAGCTCTGACCTGCTTTGGCATATTGACGGGTGTTATGCTTCTTGTTTTTGGGGGTGGGGTGTCTGAAATCCGAGCACAGCTACCTTTGGCATGCGTCATGATTGCCCGCGCTGTTGCGGCG
>CAZLHW010000486.1:0-3262 GCA_964559085.1 uncultured Acidobacteriota bacterium
TGGAGCCGGTTGTAGGACTCGAGCGGCGCGCCCTCTGGTATTTCCGCCCGCATCCACCGCTCCACGCCGTAGCGCGCGTCGCACAGCATCGCCGCGTTGACCGAAATCGTGTTGTAGAGCGAGTACGCGACCGAAAGCGCGAGCGCGCCGGCGAGCGCCGGCTTCCATATCCGCGATTTTGCGGCCGCGGCGAGATCGATCAGACGGTCCGCCGCGTACCCCGCGTACACAATCATGAACACGCTCTGCGGGAAGACGAAACGCACGTTGCTCTGCCGGATGATCTGCACGAAGAAGAGCGAATACGACACCAGCGCGACGAGAAATATCATGCGGAGGAGGAATCCCGCCCGGTCGCGGCGGAAATCGTACCCGGCAAGGCCGATGCCCGCCAGGCCCAGTACGAAGGCCGGCACGCCGGTCGCGTCGCGCATCATGACGCCGAAGGCGTCCCTCCACAGCGCGAGTATCCCCGGGGGAGCGAGCGAATATCCTATGGAGCGCGTACCCCCTTCTCCGGTGAGGTGATGGAAACGCGCGACGAGCCCGTCGAAGTTCAGAAACACGTTTTCGACCAGCGCGGCCAGAACGATGAAGGCCGCGGCGAATATCAACAGGTTTTTCCTTAAAATCACGCGCGCGGCCGGAACTCCCCCGTCGCGCGTAATGAGCGGATAAACGACAAGATACACTATAAACGGGAGAACGAAGATCGCGTACCCCTGGTCCTTGCTGCCGAACGAGAGGCAGGCGAAAAGCGCCGTATAGACATAATCGCGCCTTCGCTCCTCCTTCACCGCCTTAATGAGATAATACAGCCCTCCCATCCCCCAGAAGACGTAGGGCACCTCGACCTTCGAAAGGTGCGCGTAGAAATTCAACAGCGCGTTCGTGGAGGCGAACACCGCCGCCCACAGCGCGGCGCGCCGGCCGAAGATCTCGCGCGTCCCGAGATAGGTGAACAGTACGATGCCGACGCCCATGACGACCGACACCAGCCGGTCGATGAGCATGAGGCCGCTCGCGAAGTCGGCCGAGCGCACGTACACAAGGAACTCGTACAGCCTGAAGCCGTCGGCCGCCGCGTGCGAGGCCACGGCGTAGACGACGAGGGGGATGTTAACCAGCGCCAGTATCACCTGGTGCACCAGCGGGTACTTGTTGAAATAGCCGAAGGAGAATCCCTTGCTAAGGCCGATGAGCGGGTGGAACGGCGCCAGGTCGTCGGACATCCAGCTCTCCACGTGCGGCAGGCCCCAGGTGATTCCGACGGTAAAGAGTACCGCCGAGAAGATGAGGACGGGGATGATCGGCCTGGCCTTCATACGCTTACCTGAAGGCGATGTACTTGCTGCCGGTGAAGTTGATGGCGAGGCCTCCCATCGTTCCGAGAAACGCGGCGAGGAGATAATACCGGTGGAAGAAGGCGGTCCGCTCGAACAGCGATACCGAAACGATCCAGTTGACCAGGAATCCGAGCGTGCAGATGACAAAAAACAGCGCATACTGCCGCATTGCGCCGCCGTTCCGCTTATCGTTGAAAGTAAACTTCCGGTTAAGCAGGAAATTCGTGGTGAGCGCCACGACGAAACCGACCACACGGGCGACACGAAAGGGCGCGCCGGCAACGTCGTAGGCAAGATACACACAGGCGAGATCGACACACGTGCCGATTGCGCCGATAATCGAGAAGGTGAAAAACTGAATGACGGTTTCGCCCGGCTCGATACCGACCAAGCCGAATCCATATTTTAACAGACGTTGTGGCATGTGTTAATCCGCCGTGATTGATGTGCCCGAAAAGGGTTAACGCCGCTCGCCGCGGTGTCAAGCAGATAAAACTTCGGATATGTGTGACACGGCATTAAAGATTGAAGATTACAGATTAAAGATTGATAGTGTTTGTACTGTTATCGCGAGCCCCGGCCTTATCGGGGCGTGGCAATCTTTACCACCATCTGGTTTACCGCCCAGACCCTTTTGTCTTATAAGATCGCCACGTCGCTGCGCTCCTCGCGATGTACTGTGTATTAAATCAACCTTTTTCACACCGATTGATACAAGGGACTATACTCTCTCTGATTTTTTACAATCGCAAACACCTGCCTGATCAATTTGTTCGATACCGCGATCAATGCGACTTTCTTCTTTTTTCCTTCAGACAATAATCGATTGTATAATTTTGAGCACTCATGATTATGCTTGCTCGCCGCAAGAGACGCCATATAGAACAGTTTTCGCAAGTACGTATTACCTTTACGCGAAATCGCCCCCCGTCCCCGTACAGAGCTGCCGGAGTTTCTCGGGGCCGGATTCACGCCAATATAGCTGGCTACCTGTTTTGCTTTTTCAAAGTGCTCAAACTCTTGAAAGTACCCTATAATTGCCGCGCCCAGGCGCTTGCCAATACCTGGTATGCCGAGAAGCCGTCGATACTCTTCCTGATATGTCTCGCCTATGAGCTGCCTGATCCGCCGCTCAAGAAGCTTTATCTCATCGTCAATCGCCGTGTTGATCCTCTGGATGCTTTCTATCGCCACAGAAACGGACACAGGGATCTGCGTCAACGCCTCTATGCGGTTTCTGTTCTGACCTCTCACGCGGTACAATCCCTCTATCGTCTTGAGTAAATAGATCAATTCCTGACATTCTCTATTATTTGGTCTATATTCTGCCGGCCTTTCGTAGTATCCGTACTCAGCTATTAGCCGCGCGTCGACAGGATCCGTCTTGGCCCTGAGCATCTTCATCTCACTATAACGCTTAATAATCAGCGGATTCACGACGGATACCGTGTACCCGGCCTCATGAAGTCCCATTGCCGCCCTAAGATGATAGGTGCCTGTCGCTTCCATCGTGATCACAAGCTCCTGCCCTTGCAGCCGGCCCATGCGGCCTAGAAGCTCCTTAAGTCCCGATTCTGTATTCCCGCCGCTTATCTGACGGTGCTCGTCACCATCAAAAATCGATACGTCTAATTTCGTCTTTGAGACATCAATTCCTATTGATTTTCTCATATTCCCTCGATATTATACTTAGGGTTGTGAGGGATATGGTCCTTCTCATTCCTCTATCATCGTACTATGCAGGCTCCCGGGCCTAATGTACTGTTCAGAGTTGAGAAGGGAGAAGGTGGGACTAACATCGCGAACGGTTTCCTAGAACCAATGACAAGACAAGCCTTGCCCACCTTCTCTCATATCCTCTCTTACTCCTTATCCCCAAAGAGAGAATATTCCTTTAGTACCAACATACGATGACA